>JAOZHK010000003.1 GCA_026014905.1 Candidatus Bathyarchaeota archaeon | reverse complement strand
CCACTTGTACCTCCGCGCACGGTTAGTACAAGAGGAAAAAGCGCAAGAATCCATGGGGAAGAGGTGAAAACAGGAGTAAAAATCACAGCTAAACGTCCCGAAACAAGACCTCCAACGTTAAACATCAAGGCTAACAAAGATTGACTGAACACACGTTTATCGATGAAGAGATGTTTCAACGACATTCTCTTAAAAAAACTTGACAATCTTTTTAAAGCTTTATACCAGATTCTTCCAATGCTTTACACACCATTCATTAATCGAGTTAAAGGGTGACTGTCAAGCTTAGACAATGACTCCGACACGGTGACCCCTATTCATGAAGTTTGAGGTCTCAATAATCCAAGAATGGAAGGGTGTCATTTATGGTGAAATTTTAATCACACAGCGTAAAATTTCGTTTTTAGGCGATATTGATCAACAAACAGGAACTGTCGTTGGAAGTGACCTCGATATTAAAGGCGAAACGCTTAAAGATAAAATTTTCATCTTTCCTGAAAGCCGTGGTAGCACGGTTGGATCAAATGTAATATACGGTCTTGCAAAGCAAGGTTATGCCCCCCAGTTGCTTGTCACACATAGAGCTGAGCTTATCACCATCTCTGGAGCGGTTTATGGACAGGTACCGATGGTTTCCCAGCTCTCATTAGATGCTTTCCAATTATTGCGTTTAGGTGAAACAGCTAAAGCATACATTCAAGATGGAATTGGCTATATAGAATGTATTGAATGACGTACACTTAGTAGGTTTTGGCTGATCTGGTCAAATGACATATCGAATACGAGAATTACTCGTTGATCTCATTGCCGTTGGCCAGTGTTTAATGGGAGAATAATGGGACGTAAATCGTGTATAGCGGACATAGTTCTTCACTGTTTTACATTCAGGGCATTTCTTCGAAAATCCGCCAAATGGTTGTTGACAGTTCAAACAATAACCATAACTTCGTGTGAAGGCATAAGCTCCAATATCGTATTGACAGATATGCTGACTCATCTTTAGAAGGGCTTCAGGACTCCGTTCAGGTTCAGCTAATTCTATGAAAGCCATGTGACCGCCGCTTAATAACGGATGGAAACGGCTTTCAATCCTTAATCGCTCTTCAAGGGGGATGTCGATGTGAAGAGGGACAGCGACAGAATTAGTATAGTACGGTGCGACATCATCACGCGCTTGCGCATTTACACCAGTGTCACCAAACCGTTTAACATCTAGTTCTGCAAAACGTTGTGCTGCGGTACTGTTACAATTTTGGGAGAGGTGAATGCGAAACCCGGATTTCCATGAAAGTTTCTTGGCTTGGAGTACCATATGTCCAACAATTTTCGCGCCATAATCAATGGCTGTTTGTGCCTCATGTAATTGTGTATCTGTCTGTATTTGGATTGCTTCGTTTAACCCCACAATGCTGATGTGAAAAGGCGTGTTAGGCAAGCGTAAATAAGGTTCTTTCGCGATGGGATGTGCAAGAAACGGTAGTAGTCTCTGATTTAACCTACTATCAATTGCCCGATACTTTCTTCGTAATGCTGTGACAGCGGATTGAAGTACTCGATTTAACGCACTTAAAAATTTACGGTCATCTCGTGAAAATTCACGGGCTAATCGCGGAAGATTTATGACAATTGTACCTAAACTCCCTGTTCTGAGCGTATCAAGCTCCCAATCACTTGTCCAATCCGAGGCTAAACGATTCCCATTAGTGAGATAAGTTGCTTGGTTTTGCCAATGAACCCTTGAGTTGATAAAGTAGGGAGTCCCCCATTTAGCCGCTAACTCATGAGCCCGAAAGAGAATTTGCTCGACCTCTTTATTATGAAATGTGTCAGGAGTAAGGTAAACTGCGAGATGAGGAATAAGAATTGGGCGATGATCATCATCTTCAAACATGATTTCGAGAAGCACACGAAGAATATTCAATGCTTCCTCTGCGTAATCACCATAATAACCACCAGAGCTTCCATTACCACCACTAACCTTTACTTTCTCTAAATACGAAGGAATAGTAAAGTCCAAGCCAAGTGAGACCGTGGGAAATCCAGGACCATTTCTTGATAGATAACTAAGATTGAAAACAAATTGTTTGAGCTTGTGTCTCAATTCTTCAAGAAAGACGCCTTTAGCGTATGGAGCTAAGAACACATTGAAATGACTAAGGCCCTGTTCCCCAATCACTTCAAATCGAAACGAATGGATGACTGCTTGAACTATCATGAGTGCAGCTTCAAGTGTTGTTGGTGAATGCACACTCAGAATTTGTGAATCACTGCTATTCATCCGGAATCCTTGCTGAAAAAACACTCGTAAATCATGCTGAAATTCTTCTGGCTTGATAATCCAAGCATCTGCATGATTCACATGAATTTGCCCCATGAGATGTGCATCAGCCACTTGATGAGGTAAAACATTCAGGAAGACGTAATCTCGCATGACAGTTTGTCCCGTTAGACCCCTAATACTCTCTACATTAACAAATGATCCGGAATTCTCAAACAAGTGGGTAATATCATATACTGGAAGCCCGAGACGCGTGTGTTTTTGCCGATATTCCTGAAGCCCTTTTTCAACGAGTAAAGCATTAACGAATTCTCTGATTAATGGAGCAGTGAGATAGGGAGAATCTAACCGTAATAGTCGTTCCTCCGTTTCTTCAGCGAGCTTATGAGATAAATCTAAAGGTATCCCTGCTTCACGATTTAAAGCCTGAGCTATCTTCTTGCGATCAAATTCCTCTAGTGCTAATCGTGAAGTCCTGACGAGCAGTTTTCCTTCTTCACGTAAAATATGTTCATCAATCTCTTGTGAGAACCCTACTAACGTGTTGCCCAGAGTAGTAAGCTGATACTTTTTCGAGACGTTATCCGTGACAATCAAACCATTTTTTAGTAACATTCGGAGATGATACGCAAACTTTCCCGCATCACGACTTGGATTTAACTCCAACTGGTTCATGATTTCACTATAACTCAAGGAATTTTGGGTATGCAACAGTTTCAAAATCTGGAAACGTAGTGGCGCGGATACAGCTCCAAAAATATCAGGACTTGTCTTCGGTTTGCTCTGTTTCGATCGTGGCAAAAAATGTACTCCCCATCGTAAGCAACTAATCAGCACTAACTGAACTAGCTATACTACAAATGTTTAAGATTACATTAAAGTCTTATTCAATCAACAAAGTCTCTGATTTTCTGTTGATCGACAATTGGAAAGTGAAGAGGACTAGTTTTCAAACGCACGCACAAATAATTTAATACCTTAACTCAGTTACAATTCACATAAAGCCGAATTTAATAGAATAGAGGCATTGAAATGCAGTCAGTAAAACCACGGGTCCTAATTACAGTTGAATATCCAGATCAAGTGAATAAAGACTTTCTAAACCAATTACAGAAGATCGCTGAGGTAGATCTCGTAGCTTCCTCTAAATTCACTGACAAAAAAGAGCTTATGAAGATCATTCCCTCATATAATGGTGCCATAATCACATCCAATATTCCATTTGACAAAGAAGTTATTGATCGAGCGCATAATTTAAAAGTGGTTTCCCGTTTTGGTGTGGGATTTGATAGAATAGATATCAACGCTGCAACAGAGCGCGGCATCTATGTCACCAATACACCAGTACTTACAAATACCGTTGCAGACTTAGTGTTCGGCTTAATTTTCGCTGTCGCAAGAAACATAGCCCTAGCTGATGCATATATAAAATCAGGAAGCTGGAAAGTAAGGGAAGACAGAACGAAATTTACTGGCTTTGACATCTCTGGTAAGACCTTGGGAATTATTGGCATGGGTCGCATTGGTTCATTGGTGGCTAGACGAGCTTTTGGCTTTGAGATGTCGGTTTCTTATTATGACGTAATAAGATATAAAGAGCTTGAAGCTGAATCATATATCACGTTTTGTCCACTTCACGAGGTGTTAACTCAATCTGATATCGTTTCGATCCATATTCCTCTCATCGATAGCACCCGAGGTTTGATTGGGAAGAAAGAATTAGCCCTTATGAAAAAAACGGCAATCCTGATCAATACGTCTCGAGGTCCTGTTGTAGATGAAACTGCTTTAATTACCGCGTTACAAGAGCGACGGATTGCAGGTGCTGGCATAGATGTGCATATGAAGGAACCGATTGATCAACAGAACCCGATCCTCAAATTACAGAATGTAGTGCTCACACCCCATATTGGCGCTGGAACAGTGGAATGTAATGAGCGCGTTGTTCACGCAGCGATTGAAAACACGGTTCATGTACTTACTGGTTTACAACCGCTTTACCCAGTTAATACATTGACATAATACGGGCGCGAATACGTGTAGCTAATATCGTGAATAGCTAGGGATACCTAATTTTTAAATTTTAGTATAGGGTGTTTTCATGACATGTGATTATGGTGTCATTGAACCCCAATCAACAAAAAAAGTCTTCCCTTGCCAAGCGATATAACCCTGCACTGGTTGAAGCTAAGTGGCAGCAATACTGGTTAACGGAAGATATCTACAAAGAAGTCTATAAATTCCATAAAATGGATGTTGAACGCCCAGTTTTCGTAATCGATACTCCACCTCCCTTTACATCTGGAGAACTCCATATGGGACATGCTTATTGGAATATTTTAAACGACACTCTTGCCCGCTACAAGAGGATGCGAGGGTACAACGTTCTATTGCCACAAGGCTGGGATTGTCAAGGTTTGCCAACTGAACTCAAAGTTCAGGAAATTTGGAAGATCTCGAAAACAGATCCCGAGTTTTTCCGAGAGAAGTGCATGGAATGGACCGAGAGCATGATTACGAGTATGAAAACAACAATGATACGGCTTGGTTATCGACCCGATTGGGAGCAGTTCGAGTACCGTACTATGGATTCAACCTATTGGAAGATTGTTCAGTTGACATTACTTGATTTTTTTGACAAGGGTCTGATCTACCGCGACGCTTTCCCTGTCCATTGGTGTCCACACTGCGAAACTGCGCTGGCTCAAGCAGAACTTGGATACATCGAGCAAAAGGGATTTTTATACTATATTAATTTCATTTCTCCACAAATTACCGTCGAAGTCGCAACAACTAGACCTGAATTGATCCCAGCTTGTCAAGCTTTAGCTGTTCACCCTGACGATACCCGATACCGCGATTTGATAGGAAACTCTGTAATAATCCCTCTTTTCGAGAACGAAATACCAGTTATTGGTGATCAAGATGTGGATCCTGATTTTGGATCAGGTGTCGTGATGATCTGTACATTTGGCGATGAACAAGATATTCGTTGGCAACAAAAATACACGCTTCCGATCTCCAAGAAAGTTGATGAAAGTGGCCGCTTAATTAATACGCAGAAATATGATGGTATGTCCTTAGCCGAGGCTCGTGACGCAATAACACGGGACCTATCTAATGCAGGATATCTCACGCGTCAAGAGGCAATCACCCATAAAGTTCTTTGTCACACTGAACGTGCCGATTGTTTATACCCAATAGAATTCCTAGTGAAAGATCAATTTTTCATTAGGACAATGGCATTCAACGAGCAGATAATAGCCGCCTGCCGTGAGATGACGTGGGAACCAGATTATATGCGTCAGAGATTAGTTGATTGGGTGGAAAGCATTGAATGGGATTGGCTGATCTCACGACAAAGACTCTATGGAACTCCAATCCCATTTTGGTATTGCTCGGAATGCAACACTATCTACCCTGCTGATATAGAACAGCTTCCCGTCAACCCCATTAAGGCACAGCCACCTATTTCATCATGCTCACACTGTGGCTCAGCCCAAATAGTAGCATGTGACGATGTTTGCGATTGTTGGGTTGATTCCAGTATAACTCCTCTTGTAATCTCGGGATATTTTTTACACGAGGATTATTTCTCGAGAGCATACCCTACAAGTATTCGACAGCAAGGACACGATATTATAAGAACTTGGCTTTATTATACAACATATCGCTGTATTGCCTTAACTCAGCGAAAGCCTTTTCATGAAGTGCTTATTAACGGCCATGTCTTGGGACCTGAAGGATATCGCATGTCAAAGTCACGTGGGAACGTTGTCAGTCCTGAAGATAAACTTGAAGATTTAGGCGCTGATTCCTTGAGACAAAGCCTGTTATCGGTAACTTTAGGATCTGACTTTTCATTTAATTGGGAGTTGGTTAAATATTGTCGAGGATTTCTACAAAAATATTGGTCCGCAATTCGATTCGCTTCTCGATTTCTTGAAGAGTATGTTCCTATAATGTTCGATACTGAAAACCTCGCTACCATGGATAAGTGGATCCTCCATAAACTCCGGGAAACATTCACTCAAGTCACCAGTCACTTGGATTCTTATCAAACACATTCTGCTATTCAGATCATCCAAAACTTTGTATGGCACCATTTTTGTGATCAATACCTTGAGGCGGTGAAGTATCGATTATACGATAGACAGAGTGATAGTGATTATGCAGCCGTTCAATATACATTATATACAGTATTATGGAACACCACATTGATGTTGGCCCCAGTTTGTCCTCATATCACTGAGGAGATCTATCAAACACTTTTATATCGTGAATCCGCACACAGCATCCATAGTCTATCATGGCCTAATGCAGACGCCTTACCCCTAAATCGTAATGCACATGCAGATGGTGAACTCCTCGTTGAAGTCTTATCGAAGATTCGAAGGCTTAAAGCTCAACTCAAAATTCCATTAAGCAAACAAGTTAACGCAGTCACCCTTAAAGCACCAATGAAAAGCATAGAAACCCTGAAACAACAACATCAAGACCTCACTAATATATTACATATCCAGACAATTAAATTCCTAGAATCCGATAACCTCGCAGTGGAGATTATAACGGCTTAGACTCGTACTATTCAAAGCTATACCGAAGAATTGCCGCTATTCCACCAAAGCCAGTATCAAGTTCCTTGCCAGCTTCCGTCTGTGTTGAGATGATTTCAACCTCAGCTCCAGTCTGTCCAGCTAACTCAGCCAATTCTTCAACGACATCTTGGATAGTGTCAATGGCGAAGTTGGAACTTCCACACTTTGGACAGTTCTCAACATTACCCTCAAAATCTTGTAAATCACTATGATGCACTGATTCCTCATCCATATATTGACAGTTAGAACAGCGAAGAGAAACTCGGCTTTCAGTGAATCCTTCTGATAACAAAAGCGTCTTCACCATTCCTGTTAGTAACGCCTTACGAACTTCATCTTCTCCGTAGGTTGCTAGACCGGTATCGTGACCTAATTCGTAGAGGAACGTTTGGAGTAGCTTTTTCTCTTCTAGGTAGCGAACCTCACTTAAGCTTTCTGAGGATTTTTCAACTACTTCTTTAACACCGTTCTCTCCAGTATAACTTGTGGAAACGGTTTGTAGAATTTTATCTCGAAGGGTATAATGAAAATGTTCTCCTTTGAGGAAGTAGTCTTTTGTTGGACCTGGTCCCCCGACAAGAATGCCTGTTAAATCTGGGATGGAAAGAAAGAAATCGTCGAGGTGTCGGCCAATTCGTTTATAATATTCATTGACCTCTGCTTCTCGTAGACGCTCAAATCGGCGTTGTGATTGACCTCCCGCTCGATGTTTGGGTGGCAATCCCGATGTGAGGCGTTCAATAATGTTCAGTGTGCGTCCACGGAGAGTTGCGATCGTTGTTTCGTTTCCATCGATTACAATGATACCATAGGTATCTCGTTCTGCAAGCATGTTTGTTAAAGGATCTAAATGAAACTGTTGGTCGCATCGATAATAGTAAAGTGAGATGGGTTCAGGAGGTTCAAGAACATAAGTTTCAATTTTTTCGCTTCCAGCGCCATTTTGGGGAATGGCGCCACTGAAGATCACGAGGCCATTTTCAGGAGGCTTTTTGAACAGACGTAGCTGTTGCATGACTTTCTCGAGAGCGTCAAGCACATTTTTCTTCGTAGTTCTTGATTTGATGTTGGTGGCTGTGCTATGTTCTTGCCGGAGATTATTCATAACGTCGCTAATTTGTCTATCAGGAGGAACGTATAAGCTGATTAGCTCTGTATGACGTCCCTCCTTTGAGCCAAGAGCGGTGAGAAGTTTTTTCAACCGTAGTTTAAGTAAAGAACTACTCTTTCCCTGCAAATTGTGTGGACACCGTTGTGTTAAGCTATATTAAAACACTGTTCTACTCGAAAGGGGGCTTATTAATCTTCTCTAAACACACGGGCATCATAATTATTCAGTGTTTGTTGCCTAACAGGCTTAAACACCCATCTAAGAGGGGGTTTACGATTTCCTCGGTGTACGATCTTATGATGTTCGAGATGGTGGAGATGGTAAAGAATGGTAGAATAGCTAACACCAATTTGTGTGGCTAAGATCCGAGCGGTTGAACTCTCTTTTTCGAGAATGTGTAAAATTTCTGTTCGCCGGTGTAAACCAGGTCGAACGTTTCGAAAGCCTGGAAGCCACGCATTGGGATGATAATGGGGCATATAATTTAATTACTTTTGGAGAATAGTTAAGCTTTTAGTGATATATCTAATCCGTGACAAATACGATTAAATCATCTGAGTCAATAAACTAACTATGAGTGGGAGAACAATGAAGGTTATCGTTAAACTTGGAGGACACTTGTTTCCTGACAAACTCAATATCAATCGAATAACTGCGTACTCCAAAGTGATTACAGAGCTTCATGCATCCGGACATCGAATTGTGATTGTAACCGGAGGAGGACGAGTTGCGCGTAAATACATTGATGCTGCGCGAACACTTGGAGCCTCAGAATTTATTTGTGACATCCTCGGTATAGCAATTTCTAGGGTGAACGCGCAGCTTTTCATTACCTCATTGGGAGATGTGGCTTTTCCTCGGCCAATCACATCTCTTAAACAAGCGCTGATGATCAGTGAGAGTGATAGAATTATAGTAATGGGAGGATTGCAGCCTGGACAATCCACAAATGCGGTAGCGGGATTGGTCGCTGAAGCCTATCGAGCTGACCTTTTTGTGAATGCAACAGACGTCGACGGTGTGTATTCTGCTGATCCAGATGAAGTACCTCATGCTAAAAAATTGGATGTGATAAGTACCGAGGCTCTACTGCACCTTCTGTTCTCAAAAAGTATGAAAGCGGGTAGTTATGCACTATTTGATCCTATTGCTATAAAGATTATAAAACGATCACGTATCCCGACGAGGGTTATTGATGGTCGAAACCCAGCCAACATCATTGCTGCGGTTCAAGGCAAAGCCATTGGGACTTTGATAGTATCACCCCAAAACGAGGAGTAAACGTCATGACATCGCTCCTACGAATATTTGGGAGTAAGGCTCAGACACGACTTATTCAATATCTCTTAGATCATCGTGGTCGAGTCTATAATCAAGCGGGGTTAGCACGTTTAGTTGATATGTCTCCATCCACAATCGCTCGTATCATTATTAGTCTAGTGGATGAGGGCTTGTTACATTACGAACAGGTCAGTGGACAAATGAAAATTCTCGCACTCGATGAAAACAGTAAGAAAACCCAAGCTCTTATTGAGCTGTACGAGACGCTTAAAAAGCTATGATTATCTACCGCCAATATCTCGATTTTTCCAGCGGAGATTCTTACCCCTACATTTACGGCATTTAACAGCACTAGAAGGGTTACGAACACCGCAGGATCGGCAAATTTTGACGTAGAGCTTATGTCGTTGGGCGATTCTACGTTTAATAATGTCTGTTACGGGCATACAAATCATCTCAAGTATTTCTTATCAGTGGCCATAATCTACCTTAGGTTTAATATTTGTTTTTCTGCTTCTGCTAACTCACACCATGAATTGTTTTACCGATATTACGATACATTGATCTCAATTCATCAGATACTACGCAAAGCGCTCTTCATTCCAGAAAAAAGGGAGAAAGAAGTAAAATATTTATTTATAAATACGTACGCATAATGGATCAACGTAAAGACTATAGGCGGAGAATGAAACAGGGGATGGCTGAGGACGAGCGAAATTCCGTCTTTATTGGACGAAAACCGATCATGAATTACGTACTAGCTTGCATGACTTTATTCCAAGGAGGAAACAACGAAGTCAGTATTAAAGCTCGAGGCAGAGCTGTTACTCGAGCAATAGATGTAGCTGAAATAATACGACACCGTTTCCTTACGGATGTTACAGTTAAAGATGTAAAGATTGGTACAGAGCAATTATTGAGGGGCGATAGCGGAATTCCATCTAATGTCAGCACCATTGAAGTGATCCTTGCCAGATAGTCCATAGTTCAGGAATAGCCCCATACCAATTAGAGAGAGGGAACAAAAAGGTGAACATGCCGCTTTGCAGCTTCTGCATTAAGAGTGGTATCTTTTGTCAGAAATGTCAGAAAAAGGTTGATTCAGGACAAATCGGCGAGACCGATATCCAAATCGCTAAATTATTGATGACACTCGAACAAAGATATCCAGCCCTTCAGAAAATACGTTTTTACAACGCCTATGAAGTTGATACTGTATTAGCTATCGTTGTAGGAAGAGGGCATCTCTCCGCTTTTTTTGAAAATAATGGAAAAATTCTTAGAGAAATTTCGCAAGAAACCGGGAAACGAGTACGAGTTATCGAGAAACATGGTGAAGTACGACGATTTCTTGAGGATCTCTTTGCACCCATCAATATCACAACCATAAATACAATCTGGCTCCCTGATGGAACTACTGAAACCCGTGTAATTTTAACTGGTCGTCCTCGACGATTGCCCTTGAAAACAAGAGTATTAAAGCGTTTAGCAAAAAAAATCCGTGGAATTACTTTACGAATTGCATATGAAGAGCAACTGGAACGGATGATCAGATAACTACCTTCGAACACGTCAGCTAGATATTGATTAAAAGATACATATTGGAAAGATGACCTTGTTTGAAAAAAATGAAGGAGAAACCCAATTCTATGGCTGGGTCAGCTCGATCAGAGACTTGGGCAATATCAAATTTATCATTTTACGTAATAGTCAAGGTCTCATCCAGATCATTTTGAAAAAAGGAACGGGTATTGACCCCTTACTAGAATTAGTAGATACACTACATCTCGAGGATGTTATTGAAGTTAAAGGAAGCTTGGTAAAGCACCAGAATGCACCTGGCGGTTTTGAAGTCCATCCAACTGTGATTGAAGTAATAAATAAATCTGAAACCCCATTACCGATGAGTGTTTCTGGAAAAATCATGTCTAACCTGGACACCCGTCTTGATTGGCGAGTCCTAGATCTTCGCAAACCAAAGAATATCGCCATATTCAAGATACAAGCAACAATCGTTGAAGGCATGGAAGAGTACCTTCGAGCGCAAGAATACCTTCAAGTCTTTACCCCGTGCTTAATGGGAGCCCCTTCAGAGAGCGGCGCTGAAGCTTTTCCAGTCCTCTACTTTAACAAAACAGCGTACTTACGACAAGATCCTCAACTTCATCGACAACTCCTGATTGCCGCGGGCATCGAGAAACTGTTTGATCTCGGACCCAATTGGCGAGCTGAACCCAGTCATACACCTCGACATGTCTGTGAACACCGAGCTTGTGCTGTCGAATTTGCTTTTATGAAGAGTGAGCAAGATATGATGAGAGTTGAAGAAGCTCTCGTGGTCGCTGCTATGCAAAAAGTGAAGCGCCAGAGTTCATCTGAGCTTTCTTTGCTCAATCAAAATATTGTAGTTCCTAAGACCCCATTCCCTGAATTACGGTTTCCAGAAATCTATGATATTTTACAGGAACTCGGTAAAAATATCCCATTTGGCGAAGACTATGATCGCGAAGCCGAGACCTTACTGTGGAAATACGTTAAAGAAAAATATAAAACTGATTTCTTCTTTGTGAATCGATTTCCTTTTCAAGTAAAACCGTTTTATGTTATGCGGGTCGATGAACAACCCTTATGGGCGCGAAGTGTTGATCTTCTTTACAAAGGCTTAGAGCTCTCATCAGGGGGACAGCGCGAACATCGCTATGACAAGATCCATCAACAATTACTGGAGAAGCAGATGACTCCTGAATCCATGAATTGGTTCACCAAATTCTTCCAGTATGGGGTTCCTCCTCACGGCGGATTTTGTATAGGAATTGAGCGACTAACGATGCAGCTCTTGAACATTAGTAACATAAGAGAAGTATGTTTATTCCCACGTACACCCGAACGTCTACTACCCTAATCAACCTGAATATCTAAAGTCACTTTCTTCGGCGCTGTAGCACCATGAAGAGCCTCAATCATTCCTAGCACGGTATGATTAATAAATTTGGCTGGAAAAACACTCAAGGTAACCGGCATTCCATTCACTACGAGTTGTACTTTCTGATCCGATAACGCGTTACACTGTTCGATCGCTGCATCTCCATCCATGATTGCTTGAGCCATCTGATCGCAGGATGCATAACCACATCTTCCACAATTAAGGTGTGGGAGACGAGAAATCGTTTGGTTATGAAACTGCTGTATGAGAAGAGAGACAAGCTCGTCAGGGCGAAGTAATGGAATTCCCTGATATGATGAATGATGCGGAAACTCTTGTAAGATCGATCCGGATATTGCGATGATGTTGAACGTTTTTTGTATTAATTCATCGACTTCGCGGATATTCCGTGCCACAAGAATTTTGGGGAATTCGGAAGTTTTAAAGCCCTCAACTAAGACCACATCACTTGTCCCAGATAATGTTTTTAACACTTCATGTAATGAGGGAGAGATAACGCGTTTGATTGTTATCAGTTCATTTGAACTCAAAGCAGCAACCTGTTCAGCTCCTGCATGGAGATGCTGCCAGGTATCTTTGTATTCTGTGTCGAAAGACCCCTCGGCAATGTGTTTAATAGTCGTAACTCGAAACCCGCGTTTTCGAAGTAGTTGCAACAACTCTAGAACTAAGTGAGTCTTCCCCGTCTTTCTTCCAATTCCGATTACATTCACAATAAGAGTCAATCTAACCCTCTCTATCGCGTCGCGAGCAAGTATTTGCACTCTTAGGAAAGATCAGTTGTTTAAAAGCATAACTCTATTATGAACATCGATATCTGTAATGTAAAATGACCTCTCCGAGAATATTAGCGCCAATTCCGATATTTATTTACGATATGCGACAGGATGATCCAAAGAAATGTACCTCGCGAAAACTTGTGAGGTTTCATTTAGCTACCGCAATAACGAGATCGCGAATTCCACGGAAGGCAGTCGTATTAAATCCTCGAGCATCAAAGGTATTACTCTCAACGGATAAACCAATTGCCGAGACGGGTGGGCTACTTGTAATTGATTGTTCATGGAAGAAAGTTCAACACACATGGCCCCTCCCAAAACGTGGTCTCGACCGCCGACTCCCGTACCTAGTCGCAGCTAACCCCATTCACTATGGCCACGTTTTTGAATTAAGTTCGTTAGAAGCTCTTGCTGCATCACTGTATATTCTTAAACATGAAGCACAAGCACGAAAAATCTTAAGCATTTACAAGTGGGGACCCAATTTTCTTTCATTAAATCAACCCTTACTCCATGAATATCAACGCGCCACAACCAAAAAAGAGGTCCAGCTAATCGAAGAGAATACCTTCAATAAGTAACTTCGAAAAAAATAAGGTTTTTTTTGTTGTCTACACTGGGGAGAAACGTGTGCACGTTTTTACATAATAAAAAGGGCGCGCGTACTATAAGCTAACAATTAAAAAATCAACATTTATTTCAAGGAATATCAATATAGCTAGCAGGATAGATCCTGCGAAACAATATAACCTACAAATCCATTGGGAAAACATTATCATTCTATAGAAGGCAAGAACTCTGAAATCACAAGAACCTTTGAGTGTGACACTTAACTGGATAGTTGGAAAGCAGTTTCAGGCTAAAATGAGACAATTTAGTGTCCTTCTAGATAACCCTGAAGACAACGGCGGCAATGACACAGGTCCAATGCCGACAGAGCTATTCTTAACTGCCCTAGGAGGTTGTTACTCCTCGGCTTTTGTATACTTTGCTACGAAAATGAGAATCAACGTCCGCGAGTTAAGAGTGACCGTCTCCGGTTTAAGATCCGAATCACCCCCTCAATTCACCCAGATCCGAATCACAGCAATGCCAACACTCGATAAGATGTATGAAGAAAAACTCTCACGATTAAGTGAACTTGCTGAAAAATACTGTACTGTCGGCAATACAATAAAAAACATGACAGAAATTACAGTTAACATCCAATCAACTTTATCATCAACATTAAAGGAGAAAAAACCATGAATCATAATCATCCAATTAAATTTGGAATTCGTATACCTCTGTACGGCGAGTACCCAATCGACAATCCATTTGACTTTTTACAAAACCTCGTTCAATTCGCTGATCGAGGCGATGTGGATTCAATATGGGTTGTCGACCATTTCGATATGCCAGACGAATCTATTCGAGCAGCAGGCGGCATCCCAGACCAAAACGCTCCATTAGAAGCTTGGACCACTCTTACAGCAGTTGCTGCTTGGACAAAATCAGTTGCACTAGGTACAGAAGTAACGCCAATGACTCGACGACATCCATCAATACTAGCGAAAGTTACTGCAACTATTGATGTATTAGCTAAAGGCAGACTAATCTTAGGAGCGGGGGCGGGATGGTATCCTCCTGAATTTAAAAATTTTGGGATACCATGGTACCGAATCACAGAACGCTTTGAAAGAATGTATGAGAGTATCGACGTAATCAAAGAACTTTGGACCGCCAAACGTGCGAATTACGATGGTAAATACTATCACCTCAAGAACGCCCGGCTCTTTCCAAAACCCATCCGAAAACCTCATCCGCCTATCTGGTTTGGAGGAACCTCCGATCGCATATTAAGATCAGTTATCAAATATGGAAATGGATGGATACCCGCAAATAACACTTCTCTCGAGGAGTATCAGACAAAAGTAATGCGATTAAAGGAAATTGCCCAAGAAAATGCGCGAACACTATCTGAAATCACATTAGCTGGGCCATTTCTCACACAAATCAATACAGATCATAAGAAAGTTGAGCGGACCATAAAGGAATATAGCCAACGAGCAGCAGGTGATCAAGGAGAAAGAGGATGGAATGTTGCTTTTGGCAGAAGTGTGCGTTATGGAATGTGGGGAACTCCTGCTGAGTGCATAACTCGAATACAGAAGTACATTGATGTTGGGGTTCAACATTTTATTTTTGATTTACTTCCACCTACTACAGCTAAGAAGTCACTTGAGCTCCTATGTAATGAAATCATCCCAGCTTTTCGTAATAGCTAATCAACTGGTTTTCAAGAAACTCCTAAAACAAAAGCAGTTCGAAATGAATCATCTAACCGGATAGTTAACCATTGTCTGTACGAGTTGGTTGCCATGTTTCCATCGCTGGAACCATTGATACCGCAATAGATCGTGCCAAAGCATTGGGCTGTCACACGTTTCAAATTTTCACACGTAACCCTCGACAATGGCAAATGAAAGCTCTCTCGCCTGAGATCGTTAACACGTTCATCGCGAAATCGAACACATCTGCTTTGGTGCCGATCTTTGCTCATATGCCTTATTTACCTAATCTTGCATCACCCCGGGATCTGGTCTACTGGAAATCAATTGAAACCTTGCAAACTGAGTGGCGGCGATGTAGCCTGTTGCAGATACCGTATTTGGTAACGCATTTAGGCAGTCATTTAGGCTCAGGAATGGAACTCGGGCTAGAACGAATTATTTACAGTATCAATACGGCATTAGAGGTATCAGATCAAAGAGTCATGTTGTTGTTAGAAAACACCGCTGGAACGCGCAATAGCATGGGCTCCACATTTCAGAACATTCAAAACATCATCA
>JAOZHK010000002.1 GCA_026014905.1 Candidatus Bathyarchaeota archaeon | reverse complement strand
ACCTCGAAGCTGTAGAGAACCATGACCTGATGTTAAACCTGTCACTAGATACTGTACCTTCATCGGGCGAATTTCTTCAAGATCGCGCATAGGGCCATCAGAAATAACGCCTTCAACACCAAACGCTTTGAATGAGGTCGTCATATTTCCTCCAAATAGACCAGATATATTCTCTAACCCTGGAGAATATGTTTGCTTGACCACTAAGATCGCTGGTTTAGGACTTGCATCTAATTGTTCTAATAGTGCCCAACGATCAATTGCGGTATGTTCTGGTTTTTTATCAGAATATAATGCAGTCACAGCATAGCCACATACAGGTTTGAGTTTAGGATACATACAATGCAAAGACGCATCTGTATAATATTCGCCTCGCCATTCATCGTATAACGTGAGACAAATATCGCTACCTCCATAGGTAGCTACAACGTTACAGATTGTCGCTGTATCAAATTTCCTCAATTCTTGAATGATTTGGGCGTCCGTGAGTTTTGACATAATTATTCCTCGGGTAACAACCGCGCGCACGTAATATTTAAGACTTAGGCTGTCAGGCATCTATTGAATACGAGATTTTATCCCAATTCAATTAAGAATTTGTTCTATCATTGATTCTGTAATGGGGCCATTTCTCACAATAGCAGGAGGGTCAGTAGTTACATTGATAACTGTGGATGGGATATTCCTCCCCTGTTTTCCATCAATTATGACATCTACTTGGTCACCAAAATTACATCGAATACATTCAACATCTAGACAAGGCGGTTTGCCATGCCTGTTTGCACTCGTAGAGATCATTGGCGTCTGAGAATATCTGAGAATCGATAAGGGGACGTTATGAGCTGGAGCTCGGAGACCTACAAGATCAGTTCCACTCGTAACAATATGGGGAATTATCGCTTTCTTCTTCACGATAATTGTTAATGCACCAGGCCAGAATTCCGAGATTAATCGCTGAGCTCGCTGGTTTAGATAGGCGATATTCTGAGCCATGGACTTTCCTGTAACAGCTACGGATAATGGTAAACTCAATGGGCGCTTTTTAATATGATAAATTCGCTTAATCGCATCAATATTAAAAGCATTAGTTCCAATACCGTAAATGGTATCTGTTGGATAGGCAATTATTCCTCCTCGCTTGAGGATCTGCGCAACTCTATGAATTAGTTTTCTCATTACCTTCCCTTTTTTACGCAGGTTTGATGCGCGCGTGGGTACTCTCGTAAAGGTAATTAGCTAAGTTTCTAAACAAGATTGAGTCATTTTATCAATATATATCTATTTCTGGCTCTGAATAGCAATTATTTTAATGAGATAATTCAGTTTGTCGCTTCATAAGTGATATATTAATTTATTCTATACTCTCAATCCTGTTCATAATTTTTAGAGTAGGAGGAACTTAATAATGGGATTCCTCTTTCAGAAATCGAAACCAAAACCTTCAGAACCAGACGAGACTAAACCACTTCCTGAAAATCCATCAATTACAAAGACTAATGTTGAGATCGCGAAAGAAGATCTGCGCATTTTAAAAATCGAAAAGGAAATAATAGGGTTTGCTTTATCACGTTTCGACGCTGCTGAAGCGGAAGGGAAAATTACGCCTGCGGACCGAGTATACCTTTTAGAAAAATATAGTCAAGAAATGCAAACACTTGAAAAAACAATGAAACGCAAGGAATTAATTATTAGACTTCATGACCTTGAAAATACTCAGACCAACTTAATACAAATGTTCCAAGAGAAATTGGACGAGTTAAATAGAGATATTAAACAAATCCAATCATCATTACCAACACCCTCAGAACAGCGCTGACCAAGCCCTCTTTCTCTCACCCGAGGTTATACATTAATTGGATATTTACCGTACTTCCTTCCAGTTTCAACCAGTGCCAAACAATTATCTAATTGAGCGCCTGCTGCCCATGAATTACTTGAGCTCAGGATATGACCACCACCGGGCGATGCTTGCTTCATGCAATCTTTTGTTTCCTGAATTATCGCTGGTTTCTCTTTTTTTGCTAAATTATCAACAGAGACATTTCCAATAAGGATTAGTTTGTCGCCATATTGAGTCTTCACTTGGGCAATATCTACTCCGGCTGAAGGATCTAATGAATGAAGACCATCAACTACTTTCGCCATATCATCAATTATTGGCATTATGTTTCCATCTGTATGTTTCACAAATTTCATTCCGTGGCTGTTTGCAGCATCAACCTGTTTCTTCAAAGATGGAAAAATTACTTTCTGGAAAAAATGTATCGGAACCATAGGGCCATGGACTTCACAATAGTCTCCTCCACTAATGACAAAGTCAACTCCTGAGTCTGCAATTTGATGAATGATTTCAATGTTAAAGTCCGTTAATTTCTGAATTACTTGTTCAATAAAAGCAGGCTGGTGATACATCCAGGCAACGAATTTAGTTGGAGTAAACATCTCCCATGCGTTCGCAAAAGGATCGCGTATAAACGTTGCTACCGCCATTTTATCTCCAATTCTCTTCTTCGCATATTCAACGGCATATGTCCATCCATCTGCTTGAGCGTCGGGAAGATTGAACGACATAAAATCTTCAGGTGTCGTAAATATGGTAGTAAAAGGCACCCAGGCTCGAGACTGTTTATCCAGCTTCAAGACTCTTCCCCAAAGATCCACCATGGTTCCATCTTGCCTTATAGTTGGTTTCCAGTATGTAGGAGCTGAGAGATCAATCGTTAAAACATCGAAATCAACTATTTCAAAGCATTCAATCTTCAGATCGACACGTTGTCGTTCGATTTTGGGATCAGATATCACTTGTGTCTGTAACGACGTTGCAGCAAGAAATTGTTTGCCTGTAATTTGCTCCATAAGAGGGACATCGATATCCATCTCCATTATCGGAACACGATCAGGTTCTTCAAAGTTGAGGCTATATAATACACGAGTTCGTTTATTCAAACTAGTCACTTCTCAATAAGATCACGTATTAATTGAATTGCTTTAATTGAATCTTCAGCAAAGCCATCCGCTCCTACTTCGTCAACAAATTCCTGAGTGATAGGTCTACCACCTACCACGACTTTGACTTGATCACGTAGACCCTGTTTGTGAAGAGCTTCAATAATTGGCTTAACCTCATTCATTGTTGAGGTTAATAATGCTGATAGCCCCAATATCTGTGGTGTCTCTGTTTTCACCGCTTCAATGAATTTATCTGTCGGGACATCCACGCCAAGATCAATGACTTCAAAACCGGCAGCATCCAGCATCATTATCACAATATTTTTCCCAATATCATGGATGTCACCTTTAACCGTGCCAATAACTAATTTGCCCTGCGATGGTTTTGCTATGTCCTTCATAAGTGGTTTAAGTTTTTTCGATATCTCACTTGCTAAATATCCTGCCATGATGAGCTCCGACAAGAAGAACTCCCCTTTCTCATACCGATTTCCGACTTTTTCAAGGGCTTGATTCAACGCATCGAGTATATCGAGAGGATCAGTTCCTGAA
>JAOZHK010000277.1 GCA_026014905.1 Candidatus Bathyarchaeota archaeon | reverse complement strand
AAATTTTAATATGCTGATGTCCAAAACTCCAGAACGTTCGCCAACATGTAGTTCATGCCCATCATCGAATATTAGGTAAATATGACAAGGACACGACCCCGATACACATCGCGCGCGCGCAATTTACGGGTAGCAGCATATTACTTGTTGAAGACTGGCTCGTTCATGGACAGGCTATAAATGCCGTGAAGCAACATCTTCCTAACTTTGTTGATGTCCATACTCTGGCTCTGGTAGCTCATCCCGATAATGAAGAAGACCTTGATTATGTAGGTTTACTCACTCGAGACGAAATCCACTTCCCCTACGACTGGTAACCTCTCCTTTTTTTTAAGGATTTGAAACAGGTGCAAACGCTCACAGGTGATGGGTCTTTGAACAGGTGGCTAACGGGTTGCTGATCTTAGCTTTGGTGGCGGCATGGCTCACGATGATTGATGTTGCTGAAACAACCGGCTCCGTGATCCAAATTGATCATACTCTATACTACATTGTGTATGCCAGTGCGGTGATCGTGTTCATCAGAATCATCCTCACTCTGCTCTCTCGTCACGAACATGTCTAAAAAATACGCGCGCGTGTACTCGTATGGATTATTTCCTTTTAGTTAGCACTAGCGCTGGTTCCAGGTACCATATATTACATTATTTACATTTTTTATAAAATGCGACTAATCGCTGATATTCGCCAGATGTTAGTCGTTCACGATATTCACAAGGTCCCGCATGGATGCCATACGTTCGCTCAAAGCCTAAATCCGTAGTACCCAGCGGTCGCCTGCACACTTTACACTTCATTTTATTTCACTAGTTAGATATGCTGAGAGTTGATCATTTTAGCTATCTAGAGAGTAAAAATACCCTATAATCTTAAGATGCATGGGCTAGCTATCAATCCGTTCTTTTATATGATCTTCAAGTAAGTCAAGACTTGTACACAAGATGATTGTGTTGTTTCGATATACTATGACATCCTTTTTCTTACTCGCGATTTTATCTGCAACAATATGATTGAACCGCGTACCCAGTTTCACATCATATACGAATTTCAATGACTTTCCATCTCTCAACTAGCCAGTCATATCAATTAGCGATAACAAGTTGTTGTGGAGTAGTCGACCCCAGCTTTTGCGATAATGGAAATCCGCGTTGTCACTGATCAATCGAATGGGACATCGATAGTTGCTCTCCTTTTCTCCGCTCCCTCCGCACTTCGGACAGTACGGTGCATACTTGGTCGTTGTGCGGGCGAGTTTTCCCCGTCCATCGCAGTGGGGGCACGGCGTAATCTGCTTTGCATACCCTAAACAGTCAGCGCTGGATGTTGGTGTGCTCCCACACTTGTTGAGACACAATGCGTCCACATATTTGCAAATAGTACTATACAGTTCCTGATGGTTCAGCGTCAATAGAATGTTCTTGGTGGGGGAAAAGAATTCAATGCTCTCGTCTCGCAATTCGTTCTGAGCCGATTCAGTAAACCGACTTCCAAAGATAATGACTTTGTTGATGTCCGGCTTCGCAAGGAGTTGCTCGACACTCTCTACCGTATCAACACCCACGCCATTGTTTTTATACTTAGTCTGGGTGACAATCTGCATCATGATCGTGTCATCAGAATCAGGATGAGACACTTGGATATCGATGGTGGACGCGGTTTGAGAAGCTTCTTCGATGTTGTAGCCGCGAAAGTGTATGAGGGATTCTGCTTTCTTCAGAAGTTCGCTGCTTTCTTGCACGTCTAAACGTGTTAATAATTCACTTGGTTGTTTATTCATGGGGAACACTTCATAACAAGTAATAGTTGCCAATATCAGCTGATGTGCGTTGGTGATTCAGACCATGCACACTTCGAACCAGATAGGTACTTCACAACGATAAATGGTCGAACATTCGAATAGGCACAGTACCCTATTCTGTGAAACGCTGAGAAATCCGCATCTATTAAAGTCAACTAACTATATAGGGCTTGCATCTTATAAAGATACGCGAGTGGATAATTCATATTTTTCTTCTGAAGATTGGATCTGGATTGAGACTTGCTGTTAGCAAGCGAATACAACGAGCTAAACCGCGCTAACTCGTTTCTTCGCTTCTGTTGCGTGATATACTAGATACACGGGATACCTGATAAGTGTGTGTGGGATTAAATTTTATCCACGCGAGAGAGTCTTTTTCACTGCAGATAAAATTAAAATTGTCATGTAAGGTATGTGTGAACGGCCATACAAGATGATCTGTTGATCAATATCTCGTGTCTGCTGGAGAGTGAACCCTTCATATGCTACTGGTGGAGCACTGAGGAATCGTTCTTCATAGAAGATTCTACCTTCCGCTAATTCTTGGCAGCGGGTAACGTCGAGATCGTCGGCATGTTGAAAGAGAGTTTCCCACCAGATTGGAGAATGGAGTTTCAGGAAATCGCCTTCCCAGATACCGTTCATAAAGTTATAGGCGGGAGGCGGATGCGCTCTTTGTTCACGGGTAAATTCATCGCTGAGACATTCACCGCCAACACAAAAGACGCCATCTGGTTTGAGATGTGTCGCGAATCGATTTAACGAATCCACGTCACCACCAAAGAAAGGCAGCGCATTCATACAGAAAATGGCGTCAAAATACTCGTCAGCAAAGGGAAGCGGCTTTCGCGCATCTAGATTCAGTGGTACAATATTCACTGCCTTCCCGCTTTGACGGATCGTCATATTCAGCTGCGTCGCACGGGTCAGCAAGTCCACCGCAAACACTTTAACTCCATAATGCTGTGCGAGAAACACCGAAGTTTTGCCTTTCCCACACCCAAGATCCAACACGATATCATCCGCGGTTAACTTCATCGACCTCGTCATCGACGCGACAAGGAAAAGGCCTCCTGGCCCAATATTGTGCCAAATTTCGTGATCTGAGTAACCATCGAGCTCAGGATAGTCCTCTCGGTTAATTCGACGTAATGACGCCGTGAAGTTCTCTCTATTCATAGCGACCTCAAAGAGAAATGCTAGAAGCGGATATTTAAGACTTCCAAAGCCTACACACCCGCTTTCCAAAGCTCATACCACTACTACGCAACAACTCGCACAGAAACGAAATGCACTGTTAAATGAAATACTTAATGCATGTGAAAAGGAATTGAAGTTAACCGACATACAAAAAGATTGATGTAACACTCGTAATCGCTACGCGCGCGCGTCGCGCACGAACTGGACACGTTGATATACACAGCCCACAGCCCAAACATTTCGACTGATCGTATACGCGCGCGTATTATTCTGAATGTGTCTTCGCTTCCACGCTGTACTTAATCCACATATCCTTGTTACGAGCTGGTATCAGAACACGGTTTTTCATGATTTTCCCAGTACCTGGATCATAAGGCATACCATCACCAATATCGATGACGTCCTTCACTCTGTGCTCGGGGAGTTTCACAAGCAGGTCGCCCTTCAGGAACATAACGAACAACTTACCGTCGAGTTTAATTCCCTGCGCCCCTCTACCGCTCAGTACTTCGACATCAGGATCATTAGCAAAGTGTGTTTTGACCTCTGTGTACACATCACTCATACTATGACTTGGGATATCATGTCTAATAACGAATGCCCTTAGAGTTGCGTGCGCGTCCTTTTTGTCTACTCTGATACATGCGTGTAGAGTTGTAAGAGCGAGCTAGCTAACGTCTAGATCCATTTAGTCGTTGGTTCGACGTAACTGTCATGTTGATTCATAAAGCTTTTTTCAGGAGCGTCCTTGGGATAGCCCAGCAGGATTGGCCCGTATATGCGTTCACCATCCGCAAGCTCAAGAGCTTGGACAATATCAGCGTTGCCTTTGACCATGGCACCGAATCCCGTATAACAGCTGCCTAGACCAAGAGAGGTTGCGGCCAGCATGATGTTCTCGCAAGCAAGCGCGCAACTCACGGCATTACTCGCTGGGCCGATCACGAAGAGGATGACCGGGGCACCATGGTAAATCATGTCTTTCGGTTCAAGCATCGCCTCATAGAGCGTCATTACTTTCTTGTAGAGTTCAGGGTCCATCTCCTTCATGCTTGCCGTCATCTTTTTCCAGATCGGAAGTGCAGTCTCAAGAAGCGTTTGTTTGAACGCAGAGTCTTCAACAACCACAAACCGCCACGGCTGAAAACGTAAGACACCTTTCACCATGCCCATGGTTGATGGTGCTTGATTGCCCGCCTCGATGATCGTATTCAGGATGTCTTTCGGAATAGATTTAGACTCATAGGCTCTGATCGACCGTCATTTATGTATAGCTTCAATTACTGGATTCATCATTACTTCACTATCAGAAGATTATGACTGGATAGACATAAAAGCGTTCGGCGCGTGCACGTGTTTAGCCGAGCCAGTTTACCTATGATTTTTTAACTGGTAAGCTGTACATTATGGGCAATGAATATATGATATGAGGTCAGTATGACATGAAATGTACCCGTTGTGGCAACGAGATTGCCGCAGATAGTAATTTTTGCGCAACCTGTGGCGCTCCAGCTGCACGCGCTATCATCGATCGAGGTCCCTTACAGTTTGAAGTCAAGTACGGTCCATCCTACGCCTTATTAGAAGTGCAAATCCCAGAGAATGAACGGATTATCGCCGAAGCGGGCGCCCTGACCTATATGAGCAGTAACATCGAGGTGGAGACGCGGACACGCATGAAGGAGACTGGCATCTGGGGCACCATAAAAGTCTCCTTACTAGGCGGCGAAACCCTCTTCATCACCGAATACAGCGCAAAAGGTGGTCCAGGGAAAGCAGGCTTTGTATCGGCGCCTTTAGGCGACATCACTAGCCTAGAAGTGTCGCCCACGAAAGGATATATCATTCAAAGCTCCGCATACATCGCCTCGACAGCCAATGTGCAACTAGATACGCAATGGCAGGGCTTCACGAAAGGCCTCTTCGGACAGAACTTGTTTATGCTCAAGACAATGGGCGAGGGCGACATCTTCATCAACACGTTCGGTGCCATAGATAAGCATGAACTGAGCGTTGGCGAGAAGCTTATTGTCGATAACTATCACCTGGCAGCCCTGAGCGATACCTGTCAGTACGAGGTTCGCATGTTCGGTGGCTTGAAGTCCACGATCTTAGGCGGCGAGGGCTTTGTGACCGAAGTGACCGGTCCGGGCGAGGTTTACGTGCAAACGAAGAACGTGAAGGAATTCGTGGACTGGCTGTGGCGATACATTGCCCCAAAAGTACGATCTCGAGGTATAAGGTTCGGACGCTAGAACACGAAAATTTCAGATGACGCGCGTGCGTATTCCAGAGATATTCAATCTAGTGAACTTCTGTAGAGTCTATAGCGTTGAGGAGTGGGCCAGACAAGGATACAAACGGTTGCAGTCGAGTTGTTTCCATGGAGCGCTGACTTATGCGTTGAGTGTGGTGAGTGTGAGGAGAAGTGCTCCCAGAAGATCAACATTCGCGATGAGTTGAAGAAGGTGTACCTACTCTTAACTGCTACTAACTAACTATACTAAGCCGACTATATCATGACATTGATTAATTCATGTTGAGAACTTTTTTTGGCTCGCTAGCTGAAAAACGCTTATGGAGTAATTAAAACATTGAGTTTCTTGAGGCGCATTAAACAATTCGTTGATAAACAAACACATAACTTCAGAGTGCTACTGCTGACCTCACTTTCAATTTCCTCGATTAATGGATTAGTGACCGGCAGTGGCAGCGTTGGAGGCAGTGGTGGAGGAGCGTCGTACATTACTCTATTCATTAGAGCCTTAGGAGCCGATGCGCAACAAATTGGTATCCTGAACAGTTCAGGCAGGATTGCGCGAGCGCTATTTGGGCTGCCCCTTGGCTGGATCTCGGATCGATTTAGTTTTAAAAAAGTGATCCTCACAGGTTTGATTTTATCCATTATTGTTCCATTAGCGTATGTACTCTCTACAACGTGGGTTCACGCAATACCCGCGATGATGATCAGCGCCATCGCACAGACCCTAACGGGGATGTTCATCAACATCTTTTTTGTTACATCAATGAGGGAGGCTTCAGACCGCGCAACTGCTATGAGTATGAAGAGCATACTGACATCTCTCGTTGGATTAGTAATTCCAACGATCTCCGCGATCATAGTATTACAGTCTGGAGGAATCAGTGTAGAAGGAATTCGACCTTTATTCTTCATACAAATGGTCTGTAGCATCATCGTCTTGAGTTATACTGCTTTCACATTGAAAGAAGTAGGGTTCTTGCAGCAGAAGAAGAAAACGATACGGATAAAGAATAGCATTTTTCAAGATTACCGAGAGATCGCGAGAATACCGGCTGTGCAAAAATGGACGATCACGAAAGGCCTTCGTACGTTCTTCGGTCAATCAATATTGCCGTTCTATAGTCTGTTTTATGTGGAATTCAAAGGAGCGGACCCGATCGTTATTGGAGCCATGGGTACCATCGGTACTATTGGGGCATTACTCTTCCTTGCTCCATTTGGCCGATTAGCAGATAAACATGGAAGAAAAAAGATCATTTATCTCACTCGTCCCTTCAACTATCTGGCTTTATTTATCGTAGTCTTAGCGCCTACTCCCGAATGGTTGATAGTAGCCGCGTTTGTGAGGTCTCTTAATACCGTCAGCTCGCTTATGGAGATTACGATGGAACATGAACTGGTTGCTGAAGAGAAGAGAGGGCGATGGGGCGGCTTCTTGTCCTTTTTTATGGGGTTTATAGGGATACCTGGACCAATCTTGGCCGGGTATTTGTGGAACGTGATTGATCCATCACTATTACTGCTCGCGCCAATTGTCGCCGATCTCCCCTTTTTAGCTATTTTACCGACTATACCCGATACGTTACATATGGTGTATGAACGAAACGATACATCGAACACACGCCCAGAGTTCAATGAAGAGAATGAAATGACAGCTATTGATTGATGATACCATGTTTGGAGCTATTTCTACCTACTTCGGCAAGCTGGATCGACGCATCAATGTTCTGTTCCTTTTTCTTGGAATCCATACGTGGCATCGGAATCTTCCTATGCAATATAATCAACTTTATGCGGCATCTCTGGGAGCCAATCCGATTGAACTGGGATCATTAGAAAGTATTGGATCCGTTGCTAGCGCCATTATTTCAATGCCGAGTGGGTGGATTGCTGATCGATATGGTGTCAAAAAAGTTATTCTCATTGGGTTAGCAATCACGGCGATTGTGTCAGCCATCTATGGATTAGCGTACAATTGGTGGACGCTCATACCGGCCATCATTCTATCTGGTGCATGCATGCGAATGGTGATGCCCTATGTCGATGTGCTCTTCATCAATTACGCTAAACCCACCCAACGCTCTATGGTCATGTCGCTCTCGCGGACACTTTGGGCGATTCCGCGTCTGTTTACATCTATCACTGCAGCAGTCATCGTTACCCATTTTGGAGGTGTAAATGCTGATGGCATTCGCCCGTTGTATGTCATTCAACTGCTTCTTGGCACTCTCGTGGTGTTCGCTATCTCTCTATGGCTGAAACCTGCAACAAATACTACGCAGGACCAAGCGGTACAGGAGACCAAAATGATGGTATCGCGTACAGGATTTTTTCAAGGCTTTAAAGATGTCTTCAAGGGTGAAAAATGGTTAAAGCGATGGATGGTTGTTATGATTAGTCGAAACATTGGGATGCGACTAGTACTACCCTTTGCACCGCTCTGGTTAGTGAATGTCAAAGGCGCTGACCCGTATCTCTTGGGAATCATGGGCACAGCGGGTACCCTAGTCTCGTTGTTATTACAGTTACCTGTCGGTCGATTAGCGGATAAGGTCGGTCGGAAACGCGCCTTTTACTTATTTCGTCCCTTTGTGTATTTGGGGACGTTGTTGTTGGTCTTTGCACCAAGCCCTGAATACCTTGCCATCGTGGGGATCTTTGGGTACTTTGGCCTTCAGGGTGGTGGAGGGAGTTTAAGTGGGGTGAGTTTTATTCCATTTATCACGATGAATTTTGAATTAGTGCCTGAAGCGAAGCGTGGACGATGGTTGGGAATCACTGGGTTCTTCAATATCCTCAGTTTTCCCGCATCTGTCATTGGAGGGGTGTTATGGGCGCAAGGCTTCATGATGGAAGTGCTTCTCCTCCCAATCTTCTTGGAGATCTTCATTGCACTCCCCATCATCAGAACGATACCGGATACCCGAGTACAATTGGAGAATACAACCAAGATCCTGGGGAAAACTAATTGAAAACATCTGACCGAACGAAATCAATTTTTGGATCCGGCGTGTTGCTCATGTCAGCTACCCACGCGATTATCCATGTCTCGAACAGCATCTATCCCATTTTGCTTCCCCTGTTACAAGAGGAGTTTAATCTGACGTATTCACAACTCGGACTCATGGTGTCCATTCCCACACTGTTTCGAGTGGTAGCATCCATTCCTTGCGGCTACCTGGCTGATAGGTTTACATCGAAACGCATTATCGCACTGAGTTTTTTGATTCAGATCGTATCCTCTCTGATCGTGGCGTGGTCAAGTGACCCGTGGACACTGGTCCTCTCGATAAGTCTACTATCACTCACCTTCACGATGTATCACCCCGCCTCCTTAAGTTACACCACAAAGTTGGTTTCGGAGAGTAACCGCGCAAAGGCTGTTGGGTTGCAGACGGCCGGAGGACCTTTGGGCATGGCGTTAGGACCGCTGTCCTTATCCTTTCTCCTTCCATTCGGATGGCGAACAGCCTACCTTTTCTGGATCATTCCCGTGTTACCCGCCCTGTTTGTTATCTGGAGAATGAAATCTCAGACTAATGATACCGCGCGCGCGCGCGTAGACGATCGCTACGAAGTTGCACGGGAGGTTGAGTCCCCAAAGAAAGGTTTGCTGGCTTCGATCTCAGCGGGGCTTTTGATCTTTTTAGTTTATAGCTCGTTCAGGACCTCGGGTTTACGATTCATAAGTAGCTTCATGTCGCTTTATCTTACCGATATTCGATTGCTGTCCGTGTCGGAGGCGAGTTTGATTCTTGGATCGGTCTCGCTGGTCGGCGTGTTCGCTGCGCCGTTAGGCGGGTTTTTTTCGGATAAGTGGGGGTATAAACGGTGGCTTCTTACGGCTCTCTCGGTCTCGATTCTATGTATCTCACTGGCGTTTCTGGCACCTACTACTATGCTTTTCGTTGTCATCTATTTCAGTTACCGATT
>JAOZHK010000276.1 GCA_026014905.1 Candidatus Bathyarchaeota archaeon | reverse complement strand
AGGATCAAACACAAAACCATTCTTTAGGATTAATTTCATTCTTGAGCCTCCTTTAATGCTTGAACTTTCTGGAAAATACGGTCTAGAATGATTTCATCAGACCACACTTCAGCTGGAGGTTCAACTACCTTTTTCAGGTCAAGTGGTACATGATCCATTCGATATGCTGTCCCTTCTGTCTCAACTCCAACGAAAGTGGAAGGAATATAGACATCTGCAAGAAGGGCTGTAGGTGTTAACACGGGGTCTATCACAATTAATGGATGTTCAATAAGGGTTCGAGTTGAAGCTCGGGGAAAATGAGCTATTGGATCAGACGCGATAATTAGCGCGGCATCTGACATTCCTCGATTCAAAATATCGGTGATAGATGTCTCTCCCGGATTGTAGTACGGATATCCTTGTGAATAATCCACTGCATAGGGATATCCTGATTGCCACGTTGATACTGTATTCGCCCCGGTAACGTTAAAATGTCCACGCATCGGCATAATCACAAATTTCGTCCTTAGATTTAGATCCCGAGTAAGGCACAACGCAGCATCAATGTTACGATGTTTCCCTGCACTCATTGTCAACCCCACCCCAAAAAAGAGAACACCAAAGTCGCAACTAATTAAGAGATCAGCAAAATCCTCTAGCAGATCTATAGGAAGACCTGCTACTTCGTCGACTTCTAACTCTTCATAGCGAATTAATAATCGCATCGCTTGTAAAAGCTCATAATCTGTTCCAGGCTTAATCTGAATAAAGGCGTCTGCGATATCGGCTGTCCTCGTTCGACGAACGTCAACAACTACCATTTTTCGTCCTTCTTGTAATTCAGATATTGCTGTATCTTGAACGCTGGGTACTTGTGGCATTCCCCGATCATGCGTGAGATCTGATGCTCTCAAAATACGTTTTCGAATTTGGTTAGCCCGCGATTTAATGACATAATCTCGCCATTCACTATCTTGAAACCGTCCCTCCGAGAAGGCAGTATATCGCTCAATATGACGTGGATGCGCGCTCCACGGATTACTGCCCCAATAAATAACCAGATCTGCCCGATGCCGTAACTGGCCTAATGTACATGAGGGAATCCCAATATCCTGAATGCTGAGGATAGAGGGGCCATGACAGATTGTTGTAGTATTATCAATAATGCCACCCACCTCTTCGGCTAACGCCATCCCAAATTTAATAGCCTCACAACTCGTATTGCTCCAACCATAAAGACATGGATATTTGGCATTCACCAGGATCTCTGCACATTGTGTAATCGCTTCGTCCAGACTCGCGGGAACGAGTTTGCCTTGTTTTCGAATTAAGGGTGAAATTTGTCGATGATCCGTAAATCCTAAAAATTTGGCTTCAGCAATCGCACATCCTTTCCGTACCTCAACAATTGCATTATTTTCAACAACTACCTCTAGATCATCACAAAACGACCCACAGATGGGACATGTGATCCCCGTAATTTCGTCCATCATTTTTACTTCCAATAGACATTTGTTGTGTCTACTTTAGTCATTTAATTAGCTTAAAACTGTAAATCATGCCAATTTCAGCAGTACTTACAGTTACCGAAGAACATTCGCCTCAAAAATATAAGCATTATTCAAATGCAGGGAGGTGTATTTTCAAATCAAAAGGTGTTATTGTTTTTGATAAAATTTTTCGAGAAGTTCTTTAACACTTAAAATCTTTTCTTTTGGTTCACTCGTTATAGAGGCAGGTATCCCTTTAAGGGTAGGCATTCCTGTTCCATCAGTGTCCTCGTCCATAATAATGCTTGCCCACGGCCCATAGGGCATGAAAAGTGTTTTAGAATGAGGTGCTCGGAGTGATTTGACTGCACGAACAACCACTTCACCAAAATCCGTTATTATTTTAACTCGACTTGCCTCCTTGATATTTAGTTGCTCCATATCATCTGGATCTATCTCACAGATTGCAACGTTTTCTTGGTATCCGTGTGTAAACTTGCCTTTTTCCTTCTCGACTCCTTGATAGACTGTTCGTCCTGTCAGTAGTAAAAATTCCAGTTCATCCAAGAGGGTCATCACGTCTCCCGTTTTGCTTTACTGGGTTTTTCAATCAACCTTGCTTTACTTCCCACTACTCCGTTTGGATAGTGGGGTGAACGCTTCACTTGATCTCCTGCTTTATCAATTTCCCTCGCCTCATCCGCCATGCTTGCAGCATATCGCACTAATTCATGTCCTGATGCAACTAATGCGACATAATGCTGCCACTCTGTAACTCGAAAACATCCCTGACTATTGATCGTAGCTGCACGTTTAGCAATTTCGTAAGCTGCCATTGCTTTAGCTTTAGCATATGGATTCGACAAACTAGACACTTCAATGGCTTGCTCTTTTGTAACCAGTATTTGAGGTAACTTTAGCGTAACATTTTCCTTTACTGCTTGAATTAACTGATCCACCTCATTGGTGATTAATTGAAGCACTCCAGTTACTGCTAGTACTTTAAGCATATCAGAATTGAATAGAATCATTTCTATTGGATCAAGAAATTCACGCCGGGCCCCAATCATTGCATCGGCATCAATAATAAGGTATCCTACCCCTGCGGCTTCAAACTCCTTTATTAGTGTGCGAGCTGGCCCATCAGAAATCACCAAGGTAGGTAGTCCGGCTTCCACTAATAGCTTTCGTGCGCGTTTTGGTCCGGGTGCTTGTTGAGCGGGCCCGATTAAAATCACGAATTGGGGGTTTTGCGCAATCATCATTGTTGTGACTGTTTCACATTGCTTGAGACCAAGTTTCGCGCCTGATCCACATACGATTACATCAACATCTTCTCTATCTGCTCGTTCATCAATGAGAAATTCAAGAAGAGGAAGACTCCCCGTACATCCAGCTTTGATAATACCAAATCTAATAACAGGTGCCATACTCTTTCACTAGATAGCTAAATTGAGCGCAGTTAAAAACATGTTCCTACTAAACTCTTTAAATTATCGAATCTTTACGCGCGCGCAAAACTAGTGAGTCGTTATTTATTATTTGTTATGAGACTGTGTCTTCGCTCCGTACGCGTCTTTGCTTAATCCTACTCAAACGATGTAACAACTTAAAAGCTAGCTCATCTTCTCGAATCAATCTCACATCCAACAGGCCTTCCTCGACGCACAGATTGAACACGTTTTCACCTTGAATAGATCGGATTACAGTAACCGTCCAGCCATCTAAACCAATACCACCAACAGAAATATCAGCCAATTCTGCTGAAAAATCGGTGCAAACATGACATTTCTGCTCTGTAACAGCCTTTAACTCCTTGAGCGGAATCGTGATTTGAGATTTATCCTTTAAATAAAGAATGAGGCCGCCTTTAATGTTCATTTTCACTATATCATCAAGATCTATCCCAAGATCTCTCTGAATCTTTTCAAGCATTAGTCCTTCATAATCGAAACTTTCTGAACAAAATAAACCAACAGTCAAACCCAAAGCTTGAGAATATTTTTTCAGCGGACTTGTTTGAATTCTTCGAATAGCCTGAATCTGACAGGGCGTCCCCACAAATGCGATCTGTGACAAGTTCCTCTGCACCCCTTCCTTAAACGCTAAAAGGTTTGGCGAGTAAGTGTATCGTGTTCCAGCATTCAAAACGAGTTCATCCCGAGTCATCGCTAGCATTGGCATAGGCTGCCATGAATGTAATTCATGGCGACCAGAAATTGCGGCACCGTCAACAATTTTCGTTAGAAGCGCTTTCACAAGAATAGTTGTCGCAACTCCTCCATCCTGACACATTGAATATATGTCTGAATGTGTTGATCGCGCAGCAAAAAGCCCCCGGCTCACTCCATAAGATTCCTCTGCAGAACATGAGCGACCAAACACCATTTTCTCTAAGTCAGGTTTATCCAACTCGTAGCGAGGACATGTTTGGAGACATAACCCACACGATTTACATTCACTAACTAACCTTGGCTCCATATCATATTCTAAAACGCCAAGAAAAGGACATGTAATGTAACAAGCTGCACATTCCGTGCAGATGTCTTGAATAATCACATTCTGCTGTAACTCCTCAAATCCTTTACGCTCTTTTCTGGGTTGACTGGTGGATGACATCATGTACCGCCCCGTAACATGGCCTTACCTAACTTTGTCGATGCTAAAATAGTTACGTGCACGTACGTAACAATGGTAGCAAGCTCGTTCAGGTTAAGCTACACCAACCACTCGGATGAAGTAGAGTACGCTAAGAT
>JAOZHK010000245.1 GCA_026014905.1 Candidatus Bathyarchaeota archaeon | reverse complement strand
GATCCAGTTGAAGAAGATGTTTACGAATTTGATGATCGAGAACTGGCGAAATTCTACATAAAGACTCTTCCCGCCTCATTAGGTGAAGCCTTAGCTGAAATGAGCTCTAGTACACTCGTTAAAGAAGCGATTGGGGAGTTTGCATTTGAAAAATATCTCGAAGCCAAAAAGAATGAGTGGGACGACTATCGGTTACAGGTATCAGATTGGGAAATTAAGCGGTATCTTCGCTTATAATTTTCTACGCGCGCGCGTTTCTAGTCTATGCTTCGAATTTTAGGGGTTTTAAAGACCATTTGTAAAAGATTTTCTTCTTTTAATTCCTTAATTATTAGGTTTCTTACCCATTCGGATGCTGTTAATCCTTCGCGAGATGCTTGTTGTTCGAGGATTTGTTTAATGTAGGGCGTGACGCGTGTACAGACAAGGGAGGTTTTTGCATCAAAAGACGTTCGGGGCATTCAGGTTCCTCATCATCAATAACTCCATCTAAACATATAATGCTTTGGTATCTTAGAGTTTGCTTCAATGATTTATGTGGTTATTTGAATGCCAGTATCGGTAATGTCATAATTGTGGGTTTTTTTAGAGTGGTCTGTGCTTCTCATTTTAAGAATGCTCAAAGTTCTTTTCAGATTTCCTGCGTCATCAAATTTGGTCTGCATGAGAATAATGCCGTCAGCGATAAATTCTTCGACTCCGGAACCTATTTGTTGTGATCCCCAAGGGGTATCCGCGATCATGACGGTTGTACAGCCGATCTGTTGGAGGAATCGATACAGTAGATGGATTAGAAATCTGATGTCTGTGGCTTCAGTTAAGGCCATTGAAAATGCGGTGAAAGAGTCAATCACAAGCCGTTTTGCGCCAATATCCGAGATCGTGTCTAGAATTAAATTGAGGTTGCTTTGAATCCCCGGTTCTTTCGTGGTTGAGAGATCTAGAATGCTAATTTTTCTTCGTCTCTCCAGGTTTCCAAGATCCCATCGAAATCTTGATAAATTGCGTAGAAGAGAGTCCTTCGTTTCGGCAAAACAGACATAGAGTCCTTTTTCATTGTATTTTAACACACCATCCATAATGAATTGCGCTGCGAGGGTTGTTTTGCCTGCGCCAGGACTGCCTGCCACAAGGATCAGGCTTTCATAGGGAAACCCGTCTTCAATCAACTCATCGAATCCTGAAATACCCGTTGGTACTCTTTGAATCATGAATTACCACACTCGTTGATGTCTCAACCTTTTTCAATTCCCACGTCTTTTTACATGTTTAAGTTAAAAAAAGTTGTCGGTTCGTTCTTGCAAATTGTTGTCTACTAATGAGTATACAAGAGTCTATGTTTGGCTTGGAGTAACTGATATCTCACTTATATCATCATGTATTATCATCACATCAATCCCCACAAATGAGACGATGCACCGTTTATGCAGAGCAACCAATCTACGCTGCGAAAACACGACCACTTGAAGCAATCTCAGAAACAGGAGCATGACGATACTCATGCCCTCTCACAGAAAATACTTGCTGAAGCTCGGAAGATAGCTGAACTTGAAATCCAAAAAATGGCTTTAAAAGTCCTTTCTGAAGCCACCGTTGTAGCACGATGGGAACATAATCCGTTCTATATCACATAGCCAAGGGGATGCAAGAAAAAAGAAATCGATGTCCTGTCATAAATAACAACGTAAACCCCTCCTCTTTTTCCCAAGAAGACAGCGACACCCCGATTTCTTCTTTTCTTTCGCAAAAAATTTGCTTACTCTTCACTGACTTCTTAAAAGAGAACATATATTGGTGAGAATGAGTACAATGAATACTTGAGAACTAGTCGAGGCCTTTTTTCATGATTGATCGATTGGACAAGCAGATTCTCGAAATCATCGTTAATGCTCCCTCATTAGTCCGATCGATAACCCAACAAGAACTCCGAACCGGTGTCTTATACCCATCAGTCACAACAATGGATATCAAACGGAATCTACCCTCCGATTACACTATTGATATCATTGAGGGAAGACTGCGAGCTATGGAAAATGAGGGATATATCTACTTTGAATCCGATCGTTGGTGGATAACGACCCGAGGACGATCTGCGTTAGGTGGCAGTCTCCCTGCCGAGCTACCTCGACCGTCACCGAAACCGATGAGAGATGTTTTAGAGGAAACATTTTCAAAATTTGACTTTTCGAATACAAGATCGCCGAATAACCTTCGTCAAAGAGAGTATGGTAGTAATCGCCAACTGGCGGAAGACCTCATCTTACTCCTCCAAAAAGGTTATGAACAAGACCTGGTCTCTCAAGACGATCTCGTAAACATTGTTGAAAAACTCAAAAAGAAGCTTGAAGACATGGATTCGCATCGTTCACTACGCTAGAATAACATTTTATCTCCAAGCGCGAAACTTTTTATCTTTGAGAACATCACTATCAAACGTCTAATGGAGATTTCAAAGATGAAGATTGTAAACATTGAATCCATCAAATTACGTACACACTGTCATGTTATCCGAATTGAGACTAACAACAACATCACCGGAATCGGGGAATCAGGATATTGGGGCTTTCCTGAAGGATCCGAAGGCATACTGAAGCGCTTAACGAAATATCTCCTTGGAAAAGATCCGATGAGGATTGATCATCACTGGCAATATATCTATCGAAATAATCATCATCGAGGAGGAGCTCTCCATGGCGCCCTTAGTGCAATTGATATCGCCCTATGGGATATCAAAGGGAAGTTCTATAATGCACCTGTCTGGCAACTCCTTGGAGGAAAATGTCGCGATAAAGTGCGAGTCTACATGCATATATCCGGAGCGACAGATGAAGAACTAGCTCAAGACGCTCAAGAAAAGGTGAAACAAGGCTTTTCAGCGGTTAGATTTGGCCCCTTTATCCCAAATGCGCAAGAACTAACCTACGCGGCATTAATCGATACCACGGTTAATCGAGTAAAAGCCGTTCGCGACGCTGTCGGAAAGGACGTTGATGTGTTAATTGATGTCCATAATCGTTTAACCCCTGATGAAGCGATCGTCTTAGGCCGAGAATTGGAGAAATACCGATTATTCTTCATTGAAGATCCGACAAAACAAGATACTGTCGAAGCTATGGCATATGTGGCGGCAAACTGCTCGGTACCTGTTGCGACAGGCGAACGTCTCCATACAATTTACGAATTTAAAGACCTTCTACATGCGAGAGCATGTGCGTATGTACGTCCTGATATCTGCCTGGCGGGAGGCATCACGCAAACCAAGAAAATTGTCGCAATGGCGGAAGCGTATCAGGTTGTTGCCGTACCACACAATCCCCTTAGTCCAATCAGTACGGCTGCATGCGTCCAAATTGATGCCTGTACGCCAAACTGTCTCGTTCAAGAATACACCGGGGACGGGTCGAGGTTAGGTGATACGTGGAAAAAAGAGATTGTTAAACATCCTTTAACTCTGGAAAAAGGGTATCTGATCATCCCACAAAACCCAGGAATAGGTATTGAACTTGATGAAGCTGGAGTGAAGAAACATCAATCCCACTTCACCGATCGACCGTTAGATACTCCTCTGAGACAAGATGGATCCGTAGCTGACAGTTAATTATCTTATAAAGGAAATCATTGAAAAGTATCGAGATCAAATATACCTTTGTAACACGCTGAGGAGAGCAAACTCGAATGCATTGAGTGGTCTCTAGCAAGTAGTGCTTCTCGTACCCTCTGTTTTTGTTATTTTTTTGTCACAAATCGATAAAGAAGATTCACGCTAAGCCTGAATACATCGACTGAACAGATACTTGCTGTTTTGGTGAAAATTCATCCTTGCTCTTAAATGAGATTATCTTAGAGAATTTCATGTCTTATGAATATGCCCGCATTCCACTCAGCAATGGATTAAATATTGTCTGCGGTCCAAATGGCGCAGGTAAATCCTCTATCCTCTTAGCTATTTCCGTTGCATTAGGGCAAGTATACACGGAACGAAGTAAAAAACTCAGTGACTTAATTCGCTGGGGAGCCGATTCCGCGCGTATCACCTTACTCTTTAACAATAAACCTCAAGGACACAAACTCATTCCGACCTTCGATGGTGATTTTTATCGGATTTCTCGATACCTCAACCGAGAAGGCGATTACTGGTATGAAGCAAACTTTCAAAGTGTCAACAAAAGTGAGGTCTCAAGTATCTTAACCGAGTTTGGTGTAAACCCGGATAATATGCTAATTATAATGCATCAGCATATGATGACCGAATTCGGAATCATCTCACCACAAAAAAAACTGCAAATGGTAGAAGAAGCTGTTGGATTAGGGGAGTATCGACAAAATGTTCTGGAAGCTGAGACAAAACTAAGTCAGGTATTAAGTGAAGAAGAATCGGTCACAAGCCTCCTTAAAAACGCCGAGGATACCTTGGAGTACTGGCAGAACGAATACACTCGCTATCAACAAAAAAAGGACCTTGAAACTCAGCTACACCAACGCGAACAGGAGCTCCTCTGGGCCCGAGTAATAAAACAAGAAACCAATATCGATACTTGGAACGACCGTATCTACCAAAAAACCGAAGACCTGAAAAAAATCGAGCACCGCCTTGAAACAAACACCCAAACTATTCAAGATCTCAAACAACATCTTGATATCCTTCACACACGACAATCAGAAATCTACCAGAATCTCCTCACCCTCGAAAAAACAAAAAATGAACATCAAACCTCTTATGAACAATACACTAACCACATTCACGCCATCAAAGACTATGAACACACGCTGACAACTGATCAAGAACTTTATGACACAGATCCAAATATCCAAGCGAAGATCTTACCCATTCTCAAAGCATATTCAATATCATCCAATAAATCAGAACTCCATCTCGACCAATATTTCGATCCTCAGAATTCTACTGACTCCACACTAAACGAATTAAAGACTCAGATACAACTCATAAAACAAGAAGCTGAATCCTACGAATCTGAGCAAAAACGGTTAACTCAATTAATAAACGATAAAGACAAAAATGAAAACCTATTGCAACAAGATCGTCTCCGCCTCCAAGCGTTAACTCAACAACTTGACCAATTAACACCTATCCTGAAAGATATCGATCAACTAAAACAGCAGCAAGTACAAGATGATACCTTCCATGCTAGTCTCAAACGAGAACTCACCAACACAATTAACAGTATACCATCACACTTCCAAAATCAGTTATCAACAGAGCCAGATCAATTACTCCAACAATTACAGAATGAGATTGAATCACGACAACATTTGGAACAATCCATTCAGACTAATAATGACACTTATCAAAAGCTCATCGACGCTCAACAACAAATAGTGGCTGATATTCAATTATATGTTAATGAAAATGAGAAACTTACGAAACAGCAACATGCTATCCACTCATATCTTGCCGGTACTGGTGAAAAACCACAAATAAAATGCGATAAATGTGGAAGTATTTTAACACGCGACCAATGGCAGCAACATCTACTCGAACTTGAAGGAACCCTCAAAGTAACAGCTTCACAATTATCTGATTTACAGAAACGACTACCGCTTATTCAAGAAGAAGTCACTACCAACAAACGTGAAAATAAGGAACTTACAAATGATCAGCTCCTTCTTGAAAGAATCCAACCAATCTATACACAACTCACGCATTTATCCCAGGAGTTACAATCTTCTCAACACCAGGTCGAAAAGCACGAGTCACAATATCACGAACTCGTTCACAAACTTGCTGATGTACTCGAACTTGATGTAAACCATACAACGACTACCGAAATAGAAGAGCAAGCTCACAACCTACAAGTGGAAATTCAATCCTTAAATCATGGGCTTCCTCGTTTAGAAGATAAATTCACCAATTTTGAAGAATTACACATCATACCACAGTGCCAGCGGGTAGCTAAAGCATTAGGAGCACTTGATTACTATCAACAACTCATTCCTAGCATCATAGCAAACCTGCGTGTTAAACTCACGGATCATGAGTCACAGTTAGAAACTGCACAAGATCGAACACGACAAATAACAGAGCAAATCACCGCCACTCAAGAAGAATTCGCTGCCATCGAGAAGCAATTTAAAACAGTCAACGAACAAAATAACGAAGCCGAGGGGAAGCGCAACCTTCTAGAGTTTCAGAAAGAGAAAACAAATCAAGAGATCCAAACCTATTCAACTGAACTTGACAAAACTAAGAAAGAGTATACTCAACTCATCGAACTAACAACTGGAATAGAAAATCGCATTGAGACTGATCGAAGCCCACCCGACATCTCTTCAGACATCAAAGTTCTCACAGCGCATCTATCTCTATTACAAGATGTGTCAGCCGATGTTGAACAAATGTATCTCAGTTACCTCAATCTATTCAACGAGTTAAAAACAAAAGCCCTAGTCGTAGCTGAAAATCGAGAAAGTACGCTTACCGAAGTCGAGGATCGAAAACAGGTATGGCAGGGACTCCTGGATCGCCTACTTAATGATGTTAACCCCATCTTTAACGCATTCCTGACTAAAGTCGGTGCTACTGGTCACGTAGCATTAGTGAACCCAGAGGATTTTCACGACACTGGTCTTGAACTAACAGTTGGCTTCAAGGGCGCCGAACCACACATTCTGGACTCTCGAACTCATAGTGGAGGAGAAAAAAGCTCGACAACGATGGCTTTTCTCTTAGCTCTTCAACGTCATATCAAATCACCGTTTCGCGCAGTGGACGAGTTTGATGTCCACATGGACCCACGGAATCGAGAATTAATCTCCCAGCTTCTCCTCTTAGAAATGAAAAATGATGCAAATAGTCAATACCTCACCATTACTCCAGGGCAACTCACGAATATCGAAGATGATGTTCACGTGATCACCGTGCAACGAATTGAGGGTAAATCGGAGATCAAAGTTACCGCGCATGGCGCTGAGCCAAGTTAGAGAGTGACCCCCTGTCATAGTTGCGGGTCTTCAAGAATTATTCGCGCATCAACGATCTTTGCCCCACGAGGATACACGATCACTGGATTGAGATCCAGTTGACTTATTTCTGGGTGGTGAACAACGAGATCTGACACCGTTCGAAGGATCTTCACAAGGACATCAAGATCTACAGGAGCCCTCCCTCTCACACCCGTTAATATTTTGTACGCCTTAATCTCTCGGATCATGTCATACGCATCGGTACGTGATATTGGGGCAATTCGAAAAGCTACATCTTCGAGAACTTCAACGAAAATGCCGCCTAATCCAAACATCAGGGCGGCACCAAAGGTTGGATCCTTCGTCATTCCTATCACCACTTCTGTCGAGGGTGGCACCATTTCTTGAACAAGGAACCCATCAATCTTTGCGTTTGGATCATATTTCTGGACATTGGCTTTGATCTGTCTAACCCCGTTTTTGACTTGATTACTATTCATGAGATTTAAGAGAACTCCGCCAGCTTCAGTTTTGTGAGAAATATCTCTCGAAATCACTTTCAGAACGACAGGAAATCCGATGCTGTGTGACACTTCAACAATCTCTTCCACTGTCTCGGCGACTCGAAAAGTAGTAACGGGTAAACCTAGTATCTCACAGATGCGTTTACTCTCATGTTCGAATAACACGGATCGTTCATTGGCACGCGCGCCTTCAATTATGTGGCGTACCTTATCTTGCATTGTATCATCGCTCCCTCTCTGATGTAGATGGTAATCTCGTCCATTTATACAGAGCGGACAAGGCCGCAACCGCTTTCTCTGGGGCATAGGGATAGCTCGGGATGCCTTCTTTCTCCAGATATCTCGCGGCGGTTTCAATCTCACTATCGCCGGAAAGTGAAGCAACGACAGGTTTTGAAATTCCTCGGTGCCGCGCTTCATCAATGACTCGTGCCAGAGCCGTGGCAAAGACCCTGGGCGGAGTAATAACGGTTTCCCAGTACCCAAAGATGATGCTATCCACGCGGTCATCATTCATGAGGAGTCGTGCCGTTTCTTCATAGGTTATGGGGGGTGATGCGCCCGTGATATCGACCGGATTCCGAAAGCTACCAAAAGGAGGAATATATTTCCGAAGCTGTTCTTCGAGATCTTGCGGGATCTCCATCAGCTTCAATTCGTGATCATAACACGCATCAGACAGTATAACGCCTAAACCCCCTGCGCCTGTATGAATGACCACGTTATCCCCATTAGGAGGAGGTAATTTCGCGAGTACTTTTGCCCAATCAAATAATTCTTCGAGGGTTCGTGCACGGAGTACGCCGCTCTGCTTGAACGCGGCGTCATAGAGGCGGTCATCACCCGCAAGAGAGGCAGTATGCGAAAACGCTGCGCGTGCACCATCAGCGGTTCGGCCGACTTTTAGAGCAATGATCGGTTTTTCTTTCGAGACGCGTTTCGCAATCTGTAAGAACCGTTCACCATCGGTCAAGCCTTCCATGTGCAAAGCAATGACCCTTGTAGCGTCGTCTTGCGCGAAAAATTCGAGAAAATCGCTTTCATCTAGATCCGCTTTATTGCCTAATCCCACAATCGCTGACACACCGATCTCATGTGAACGCGTGTAGCCAATGATTCCCATGCCCACACCACCGCTTTGACAGGTGAGTGCGATGCTTCCTTTCTTTGTATAGGGAATACAGAATGTGGCACAGAGATCTTGCGGCGTGTAATAGTACCCAAAAATATTGGGACCTAACACGCGGACTTGTGCGCGTTGAGCGACGTCGGTTAACTGCCGGTGTAATTCGTCTTTGCCGACCTCAGCGAACCCTGACGAGATGATCACGGCTACGGGGACGTGGTGTTTCCCTAACTCCTCGATTATTCGCGGGATTATCCTGGCCGGGACGCAGAGAATGGCAACATCAATGGTGTCCGGGATAGCTCCAATATCATGATAACACCTGATGCCAAAGATTTCATCAGCTCGAGGATTGACAGGAAAAACACGCCCTTTAAATCCCCCTTCAACAATATTCTTGACAACGGAGTAGCCAACTTTGCCCGGTTCTCGTGAGGCCCCGATAACGGCAATAGCGTTTGGATTAAACATGCGCTTAAGAACGTCGAGTTGGGTCATAACACCAACTGTAACATGATACGACTTATTAAGGATTTGAACTCCTTTTTTACGTTATCTTAAATACTGTATCGCCTTTCCGACATCGATCGATAACTTTTAGTCCGATACTGTCGCCCGCTTTCACTTTTTTCACTGCTTTATGCTCGATCTGCATTGATTCAACTGCTTGATCAAAATTCGTCGTTGGACCCAGAATCTGAATCCGGTCACCGACACTCAATGAGCCATCGACATCGACAATGGCGACGCTTATCTTGGTGAAATAGTGCTGCACCTTTCCTATAGGATGTGATTCACTCATTTTTCTTCACTAATATTTATTCAATCAGTATTTAAAAGGATACTTTTCAAAAAAAGATGCTAGCATATTTCACTATGTGGTCCCGACGTTTCGAATACTAATCGTGGTCATTTGTGCGTACCGAGCTAGCTAGCGCGCGCGCGTACGCGCTCAAATCACTCTCCGGGGAAATCCCCACAAGAGTTGAATCCCTTCGCTCGAGGTAACGATCTCCTGGGTTCACTGTTCGCTGCGGAATCTGCCTCCATTTGATCTTCACATGTCTCAATATGGCGCAAAATGTCACACTTTCCAGTACGCATCACTATCCTTAACCTCTTTTGTGGATACAGATACACGCTATAGATTTAATATCTCGAATGGAGATCTGCCAATAGCGCCCGATATCGTTTATATATAGAAACGCGCCAATTGGCTGGGTACTAACTAATTATCTGGCACCTGCATCGCAGGCGCCTGTGAGTATGGAGTCATTCGTAGTTGGGAGTCGTGGAAACATTGAAACGGATTAAGAAGGCAACAGTATGTTGACACCAGGCTTTGAAGAGTCTCACGAGAACTCTGAATATTTTGATGTGATAGAAAGCATTTTAACCCCATTTGAGTTAAAGGTTTTTTACGCGCTATTCGAAGGACAATCCCAAGTTAGGATTGCAAAGGACACGGGTAAATCACGACGTACGATCGTGCGTGTTGTGAACAGGATCTTCACAAAGCTCGGACGCATGAAAATCCGGGGGTTACTCTTGTTTCACATGGAACTTGAGTTATTGCACAGACTTCCTCTAATGCGTGACAGCGATCTCATACGTGCACTCAACCTCTACCTGCGTCATGGCGCGATGCATGCGACCCGTCAGTCCACCCCAGATACGCCGGTTATCAAACAGGATCTACGTATGATGCTACGCAAGCTCTATGTGGATGAGGAGAACTCGTCGGATCATAGCGAAAATTAACTTCGCTTCCCCCTCCTTTTTTTTCGGGTTCCATATGAGACATTATACGCTTGAATACGCGCGCGTAGATTCCGTAAGCACCCAGACCCGAACACCTTCCTGATTTTCTGGAGATACAATAGTTTTTCAAGAAGCGTAGGATTTGCATAATATCATGAGTCGAATAAAATTAGCGATTTTTGACATGGCGGGGACCACGGTCAATGATGTGATCGACAATGTTCCCTTAGTCCTTAAAAGTTATGATGATGCCTTTCGGAGTTTTGATATCATTATTCCGATGCGCGTCCTCAACGCTCAGCGGGGGCGAGATAAGCGAGCAGTGATTACCGAATTTGGGGGCACTCATGCTGAGGATATTTATGCCTTGTTTGTCAAACGATTACTGGCGAATATTTCAAGACTTCACGAGATAGAAGGCGCGAGTGAACTCTTCACTTTTCTTCACCGTCATTCTATATCTGTAGGCGTCTGCAGCGGATTCCCCGAAACAATCACACGAAAGATCGTCGATCACTTAAAGTGGATGGATCAAGGATTAATTGATTATTGGACCTGTTCAGAGATCGTCGGTAAAAGCCGACCCGACCCAACAATGATTCACTCTATTATGAATCACTTCGAAATCAACGACCCACAAGAAGTGATCAAAATCGACGATACCTGCAAGGGACTCGAGGCAGGTATCCGTGCAGGCGTCCTAACCATTGGCGTTCTCTCTGGGACCCAGAATCGTGAACACCTCCAAGCTGCAAAGCCAACGGATATCCTCAATAATATTACCGAATTATCCTCTTACATGAAGGCCAATAACTTACTCACCTAACTCATCACGCATATCTCTGCAGAGAGATTACAGGTCATTGCTCGAGATTGTGTGATATGCTAGCTCGACCTGTATACGAGCACATTAATATTCAAGAATCCACCTTATAGTACCGTAAATTTAGCTGAGGAATGACTTATGAAAACAATTGGATTCATTGGTTTAGGAATCATGGGGAAGCCGATGGCTCAAAATCTCATCAAAGCCGGTTATCCTCTCGTTGTCTACGATATCGTGCAAGACAAAGTTGATCAAGTTGTGGCTGCGGGAGCAACAGCTGCAGCAAGTTGTCAAGAGGTCGCACGTCAATCCGATGTTATCATTGTGATGGTGCCTGACTCCCCGCAAGTCGAGGAGGTGATGCTTGGTCCAAACAGCGTCTTAGATGGATTGAAGCCTAATTCTATTGTCATTGATATGAGCAGTATTTCGCCCTTAGTGGATATTGCTATTGAAAAGAAAGTTCGTGAGAAACAAGCGCATATGCTTGATGCGCCAGTAAGCGGAGGCGAGCCTGGAGCTGTTGCAGGAACCCTGGCAATCATGGTGGGTGGAGATGAAGCCATCTTCGATGAGAGTAAACCTCTGCTCGATATAATGGGTGGAAGTGTCGTACTTGTAGGTGCAATTGGCGCTGGACAATTTACCAAGTTGGCAAATCAGATTTTGGTGGGTGTTCACCTTCAAGCGATGTCCGAAGCGCTTGTCTTTGCACAGAAAGCGGGACTAGACGTGCAAAAGGTCTATAATGCGATTCGAAGTGGTCTGGCTGGAAGCAATGTCTTAAACGCGAAGGTGCCCTTAGTGCTCAAGAGAAACTATCAACCCGGTTTCCGAATTAAACTTCACATTAAAGATCTAAAGAATGCGCTGATTACTGGACGAGAACTCGGTATACCTTTACCGGCCACAGCACTTACACAGACGTTTTTTGAAGCGTGTGACGCAGCGGGACGAGGAGACTTGGACCATGGGGGATTAATCACCGTAACTGAAGATTTAGCTAAAACTAAGGTTGGAAAAGCCAGCTAGTCGGAAAAGCTGGCTAGCTATTCTTTCTGACAATATACGCTCGTGTTTACAGAATTAGTTTAATGTCTCAATAAAATTGATGTCATCTCTGTTAATCTGTAAAGTCACGTTATCTCCTAAATTAAAAAATGTATCAATAGATGGACTATATTGATCAGCATTAATATTCTGATATTGTGTTTTAATGTTATACCGTGAAAGGTCTCCGACGTATTCAATTCCTTCGATTGTTCCTTCAAGTATTGTACCTGCAGACGTAGTGAAGCCATGGGGATGTATCTCGATTTTTTCAGGTCTAACCGCTAATAATACTTGGGTTCCCTTTTTCACATCGTGAATCGGGTTCACACACAATTCTAATCCCTCAACAGTTTTAATCGTCATAGATGACTTGCGGCTGTGTTCCACAGTTCCCTGAAAAAGGTTTATAAGCCCAATGAAATTGGCCACAAATCGATTTTTAGGGTTGCCATAGATCTCAAGTGGGTTTCCAACTTGTTCGATTTTTCCTCTATTCATCACAGCTAATCGATCGGAGACGGCTAAAGCCTCTTTTTGATCATGCGTTACATATATTGTTGTTATCCCCATTTTTCGTTGAAGGCTTTTAATTTCTTTTCTCATTTCAACTCTCAACTTGGCATCGAGGTTGCTTAAAGGCTCATCTAGGAGTAACACGTCAGGTTCTATTACAAGAGCCCGGGCTAATGCAACACGTTGCTGTTGTCCTCCGCTGAGTTGATCAGGAGTGCGTTCTTCCAGGCCTTCTAATTCAACAAGATCCAGGGCGCCTTTCACGCGTTGCACAATTTCTTCCGGAGGAATCTTTCTCATTTCCAATCCAAAGGCGACATTTTTCGCGACGGTCATGTGAGGCCATATCGCATAATTCTGAAAAACCATTCCAGTGTTCCGTTTTTCAGCAGGGATCTCGTTCATCCGTTTTTCATTGAACTTGATGGATCCTTTTTCCGGTGTATAAAATCCTGCAATCATTCTGAGAGTCGTTGTTTTTCCACAACCCGATGGGCCTAACAATGTGAAGAATTCACCATGTTTGATCTGTAGGGTGACGTTGTCAACCGCAACGATTGGACCAAACGTTTTCACCAGGTTTTCAAGGGTAATATCTACCAAAGTTCTGGTTCACCTACCCTCCAAAAGCTAATCCCGCTTTCCCTCCTAAGAGTTTATTTGTGAGGTATAATCCGACACTCGTCACAATAATTTGCACTAAACCCAAACAGGCCGCAATTTTTATCGCGGTAGGTCCGCCTTTAGCCTCGAGGAGTATTTGGAGTGTTAACGGTCTCGCGTAAAAGCCCAAAGGGCCAATAAGTGGCTTAAGGAGCAATGATGTAGATACTTCTGTAAAGGAATTAATGAATGTTAGAATGGCGCCAGCAATTAGTCCAGGCATTATTAGGGGTATTGTGATCAGTGTTAGTGTTTTAAGTCTTGATGCCCCCATGTTCCGAGCGGATTCTTCAAGGGATTCATGCACTTGTCGTAACACTGCAGTGGACGATCTTACCGAGTAGGGCAGCCTACGCATAGAGTACGAGATTACTAGGATATACCAGATAGAAGTTAACCGAAAGTTGCCTATGATAGGTCTGGAGAAGAGGTAAATATATCCAAGCCCCATAACGACGCCGGGGATCGCAAAAGGCATCATCGAGATGAAATCTAAAAAAGATTTTCCAAGAAAATTCTTTCGAACTAAAAGATACGCTATCATTGCGCCAAGAAAAATGTCCACAAATGACGCGAGGAATGAGTAAATAAGGCTATTAGCAACAGCCAAAGAGGATGTGGGATCTCCGAAAGTTTGAGTTAAGAACTCCAACGTCACTCCTCTAGGCAGCCACTCTCCATAAGCAGGGCCCAGGGTGAATGCCATCACCACAGTGCCTAAATGAGGAATAATCGAAATAACTACAAGGAGTGATAAACAGATTAAGATTACTACGCTTGCTTTTTTTCCAGCGCGTTTTTGTATTGCACGCGGTGCCGCGCCTGCGCGTGTAGTGGCATACTCTTTCAGGCCAACATATTTATTCACAGTCAAAAGTGCGAGGGCTGAAATCGCAGTGATAACAATAGCGATCACTGATGCCATCGCCTTATAACCTTCTTGGATTGTGAGCTCTTTATAGGCTTGAAACACGGAGTATTCGGTGAAATTTGTCATAATAGGTGTACCGATATCCGCTAAACTCCAAAGGAAAACTAGCAATGCGCCTGCTGCAAAACCTGGAAGCGATAGAGGTAAGGTTATTTTTCTGAACAGTTTGAATCCCGAAGCTCCAAGATTACGCGCGCTCTCTTCAAGTGTAGGATCTATTTTGCTGAGAGACGCAGACGTGTTAAGGTAGATTAACGGCCAAAGATGAAACGTCTGTATAAAGACAATCCCAGCAATATTGGATAACAGTAAACCCCCTTCCAAAGGAAGGTTAAGTGCGGATTGAAGGAAATTTGTTATTGCGCCATTTCGCCCAAGCATATTGGTTAATGCTAACGCACCAACAAATGGAGGTACCATCAGAGGTAAAATTGTCAAGAGGTTAAATAGTCGTTTTGCGGGAAAATCATATCTTGTCATGACATACGCAACCGGAATTCCAATTACCGATGTTGTGCCAAGAGTAAGAAAAGCACAGATTACGCTGTTCTGTAAACCTCGACGAAAAGACGGAGTCGCCCAGAAGTTAATAAAATTCTGGAAACCAATTGTACCATTAGGCTCCTCAAAAGCGTTGAAAACAACTGTCACAATAGGAGCGATGATGAAGATAGTAAGTAAAGCAGTTGACACAAGAATCAGTATTAGAGAAAATCTGTCGAGTGAGCGCAACAAAGCCAATTTAGATATTATATAACTCGATATTTGTGAAGTACTATCCGTTTTCTGATGTGATGTCATCAATGAATAGTATTCCAAAATCTTTTAAAAGGCTTCGCTATAGATTGGATAAATAAAAAAGGTGAACAAAATGGCAATGAGAGGCATGAGATTATTTGCTGTTGTCGCGATAGTCATAATTGTTGGTGGAGTTGCTGCC
>JAOZHK010000258.1 GCA_026014905.1 Candidatus Bathyarchaeota archaeon | reverse complement strand
CCGCTTTTGGAGCTGCGTTACAGGCCCTGTGGTGTTATCTTAACGAGCGAAGTGAAACAATAAGGATCCAGGAAATAACAAACCGATATGTCGAAATTGATGAAAAGACTCGGATATCGCCAAACCCCTCCAATGTGGCTCTCTACAAAGAACTTCAGGAATTACATGATGAGGTCGGAATCAGTTTACGGAGCTCCTTCTCTCGACATCGAGAATTTGTACACAGACACACTTCGATACTGGCGCGCCATGATTAAAGCGAGTGATGAATAGCTACTCTGCAATTTTTTTTGCTAACCAGGCAAGTTTCTTGCCAAAGTGAGTGATGGTCTTCACGCCCTCTTCATCCTCAATCACATCATCTTTCTCTCTACCAAAAGCAATATTCCAATAGGTTGAGCCAGGGACGATCATGCCAGTTATCATGAAGAAGAACATGAGTTGAGCATAGGTGAAATTCTGCCCTGCGCGTCGAGCAACAACGATGGGACCGCCCACTTTGTTTTCAAAGGGTCTTCGCCCATCGATACGGCGAGCCGAGTATCCGCTCCGGTCGATTACAGCTTTAATTTGAGGAGTCGCGGAGCCGAAATATACAGGCGTGGCCAGGATGATTCCATCTGCTGCTAACATCTTCTCTCGGATGGGTGGTAGATCATCGTTGATGTGACAGGTTCCAGTTTGTCGACATGCGCGGCATCCATCGCAGGGTTGAATATCTTTACCTGCAAGTGTGATTAGCTCTGTTTCTACTCCCTCTTTTGCGGCTGCCTCTAAGGCCAGGCGGGTGAGAGTCTCTGTGTTTCCTTTTGTTCGTGGGCTTCCTACGATACCGATGATTTTCATATGAACCACTTCTGTTTCAGTCTTTTATTTGTTCCTATATAGGGTTTAAGCGATTTCTTGAGCTATAAGGTGTGAGCTAACAGGGTTAATGACAGGTTCAGAGAAGATGTGTACGCGTTGATCATTTCGTGAAGGTTAGGCTAGCTCTAGGACCGTTTTGGTCGTTGGTTGCTACTTACGCTATAGGCTGCGATCTTCCATTGGTTGTTGACTACGCGCGCGCGTTTTCAAAGTGTAATGTACAAATAATTTCTAATAGGTACATTATAATGACGCTGGGCACATTGATATGTATGATGCCATGAAAGCGTATTACGATGTGGATTTCTACGGACCTATGCGACCCGATCATGCACCGAAAGTTCAGGAAGATGATCGCATGGGTAGTCCAGACCAACACTTTCAACTTGCTAAAGTATTAGCTTTAGGCTATATGAAAGGTCTCGCGCACAGCATCGAGAAAGTTAACGAGGGTAACGAGGAGCGCTAGCACAAACAGATGCAGGTATGGTTCGATCAAAGAATGAAGATTGTCCCTCTTACCTCACAACATGAGCCTCTTTTCTGGCAACACGTTCACCAAGATATTGTACAATACTTTTTCTACGCCTTAGACTGGGTCCATGAAAAGTCCAAGACACAAATCACACTCGCCCTGCACAACAACCACATCATCGGTATGATGTTAACCTATAATCAGCGCATCATAAACCTTCGCGGCCAATCCCAGGCAATCGAAGCGTTCCTTGCATCTATTGACCTTAAAGAAGTGGAACTTCTTGCACCACCGCAGTACAAACACAGAGTTCTGCAATTTTTTTCACCGACGACTCTCGACACAACACTCATGGCTATGACACTCAATAAGGAACGCGTCACACCTCAGAGCGCATACCCGGTCACACAACTACATGAATCTGATGCCTCCGACATCGCTACAGTCATGCGAGAGGCGGATCCTAGCTTCTGGGGCGACATGACTGAACAACGAATTCTGCAGAAGTTGCCTAACTTTCAATGGATCGGCATCAAAAGCCCACATCTCATCTCGGTTAGCAGCTACCGCTTCTCAGAATGGGTCGGCTGGGTGAGTATCGTCGCAACAGCACGCACACACCACAATCAAGGTCTCGCAACAGCCACGTTATCACATGCTGTAACAGACCTTCTTGAGAAACAAACCCAAGCACTTATTCACGTCCGAGCAGATAACGCTCCCGCCATTCACGTGTACCAGAAAGTGGGCTTCACGCCGTACAAATCATACTTCCTTATGCGCGGAAGAAAAAAGGATTGTTGACGAACAACGAATAAGATGATCGATTATGCGATTCCTTGAATTCATAGAAAAATTAAAAGAAAGTTTCTTGCTCATACGCCTTGAACACAACAAACACGAATTCGGGTACACAGTCAATTCCGCGCGCGCTTATTCAGACTGATACGCATCTACTTTAGAGACTTTATAGCCTATTAGAATCATTACTGGAAGAATGATGAATACATCACAGACCAAGCTGATCCACCAAATATAATCAGGGTTAAGGCTCCAGACGATTCCTCCGATTAGTGGAGCAATGATACCAACGAGACCATTTACTAGCATATTGACGCCAGACCACCGCCCTCTTGCTGATAAGGGGATAATTTCTTGGGTGAAGGCGGACCACCCGACAAACATAACCATATTCAAACTTTGGAGAGCGCTGGCTAGGATCAGGTATTCGGGGTGGGTTGACGGGGTGTAGATGGTGATTAATAGACCCATCCACCAAAAGATACGGGTAATGTAGGCAAGTCGTCTCCGACCCATTGTTTCAGCTAAATAACCTGCAGGTATTGAAAAGCAGATAGTAATGGCTGTTGAGATCGTTCCTCTCAAACCCAAGATGAATTGGTCTGCACCTTTTACATCAACTAAATATATTCCCTGAAACGGTGTCCGGATTTGCCACGCAAATCTCACGAATGCATCTCGAAGGAGAAGTAACATTAGTATAGGGGATTCTCGAAACACCGTGATGAAGTGGCTGATTATATTACCTCCACGTCTCGTTCTTGTAAAAGTGACACCTTGTAATTGGGTTGCCATGAGGGCAAAGACGCAGATGCCGAGGAGGAACTGAATAAAGAAGAGTGGTCGAATGCCATCCGCGGAATCCAGACCACCGAAAAACGTGACGATAAGGGCTAAGATCAAGGGGCCAATTATGCCCGCAAGGGACGTGACTAGTCGATGAATTGATAATCCTTTGACACGATCTTGATTGCTGAGTGATTTAATTGAAATGATGTCTGATGCAGGATTCATAAGTCTCAGGGCAATGGTTTCGTATACACTGATAAGAACACAGAATGGCCACGTTGTCACGAGGAAGCGCATCAACGCGATTGGGACAGAAGATGCTCGCCCGATGAGATAAAGTCGCTTCAAATTTCGACTCCGATCTGTTAACCAGCCCGAAGGCAGAGCAAGTATCGTGTTCACCGCACTACTAACGCTGCTGATTAACCCCATCTCAACGGTCGTTGCGCCTAAACGCCTGATAAATACAGACCAATATTCATTACTATCCATCCCTGAGAGTTTTGCTACTGTATCCTGAGCGAGAAATACTTTATAGTTTCTCGACTGTCTCTGCCAGAAATCTTTGAAGTCATCAATCCCTCTCAGGTGAAGCCCACCTCATGGTCATTTGAGTATGAATAAGAATTTGGTTTGAATCCAGAAATATTAAGATTGAGCTAGCCTTATACGCGCACCGGCACAAAGGCGAGCTAACTTACTATGATCTTAAAGCATGCGTGTAAATATTCTATAAGATATTATCGTAACTTCTCTCGTACCCAGATTAGTGTCACCCCAACAACACCTGTCGCGAGTGCACCTGCTAATTGTTCATCAATACGAGGCTCGGTTTGGGTGATCGAGGCTTTGACATAGGGTGTGAGATAATATCCAACAACAAAGGTGACAAACACAACAATCACATTGGTAACATTCATGCGTTTCCGTCGAGGCATACTAGATACTGAATTGAAATGACTTTAAAAGGGCTATCAATCGTCAATCACTATTTTAATGGCGCGTGCATCATTGGTGAACTTGTTGCTAACTAGTCTTAAATTCCAGTTTAGAGTATTGACTTGTTACTTAGAGGCATATTAAGAAGAATGTAAGATATGAGTCGACGTATTTTCTTGACAGGGCGTCCAGGCGTAGGCAAAACAAGTGTTCTGCTTCGAGTCATTAAGAGATTAAAGAATCAGGGTCTCCGTGTCGGAGGGATGATCAGTCAAGAAGCGCGAAGAGGCGCAACCAGAGTGGGTTTTCGATTGATCGATATTACAAGTGGTCGAAGTGGATGGCTTGCCCACATCCATGAAGAATCAGGGCCATCAGTCGGTAAATATCGAGTTAATATCCACGACCTTCAACACATCGGAGTAACAGCTATCCAGAGTGCGATTGAGACCGCAGATGTCGTCATCGTTGATGAAGTTGGACCGATGGAATTATATTCGGCAGCATTTAAGGAAACCGTCATACGGGCTCTGCAAAGCTCGAAGATCCTTATTGGAGTTCTCCATCATCGAGCACGCGATCCATTAATCTCCGTGATTCATACAACACCGCAGATACATATTGTTGAAGTTACATTAGCGAATCGACGGCAACTTCACGAAACTGTCTTTGACATGATAAGAACTCTATATCACAAGACAACTTGCTTTTCCAATCAGTCCGGTAGAGTGTGCAAGCTTTAGCTAGCTAACTGACTGTGGGAAGTGGATGCGCGCGCCCACAATATCTAGCTGAGTTTTTTCGCTAACTAGTATGTAAATGAAGTCATATTCATAGGTGTGACAGTTATTTTCATCCATTTTGTGGTAGGGGGGCATACGCTTCGCCATTGCTCGTGTGCTTTTTCTCTGGACATGTATTTTTCACATAGGGAGATGACTGTTGGTTCTAATTTGAAGTTGGTCTCAGGTGTGGCGGTACCGTAGATTATGATGCCTCGAGGGGGCTCTTCGGTGTCGATGAGAATCGTGACATTGTTGTTGTGTTTGACATTTTTAGCTTTACGACTTTGATCTGGTGTTAGGATGAGGAATTTTCTGTTTGTATAGATAAACCACACAGGGGTTGCGTGGATTGTTCCATTATCATTGAGACAACAGAATCGCGCGATCTTCGTCTCGGCGAGAAAAACGTCGACTTCTTTTCTAGTGAGGTGACGTCCTCCCCATACTTTAAGAGCCAAATCTTCTTTCCTCGGTTATCACATCGTGCTTCTAAAATTTCAAATTTTTGTGTATCTATACGTGCTTAGCTTCAACCTGTTGACTTGTCAACGTATTTGGTCATGGGTACACCATTGGTCAGGTTATTTCGTGCGCATGTCTTCAATTGCTATCTACTCTTCTCATAGAGATGAAAATTTAATATTGTATGCATGAATCTTATTGTTTGAAGGAATGAACGATGCCTGAAGGAAAAGCAATTGTCCTGTTTTGGACCAAGAATGGTAACACGGAAAAAGTTGCCCGACGTATTTACGATACATTGCAAAAAGCGGGAATGCAGGTGTCTATATCGCGCATTAATAAAGACACCGAGATTGAATACCTTGACTACAATTTGATCTTTCTGGGAGCTCCGGTCTATCACAACTTGTCGCCCGCGCCTGTTCTCTCTTTCTTACGTAGGAATAGGAGACGTGATGGAGTTCAAATTTTGGCTTCCGCACCGGAAATACCGGGTATTGCCGCTGTTCCGTTCTGTACGTTTGGAGGTGGACATACAGGATACAGTGAGGCGGTACCGATGCTGAAGAACATTGGACAGTACTTTGAACATGAAGGTATTCGAGTAGTCGATTACATCGCATCAGTCGGGTTTTTCCCCGAAGCCGATGAATCCTATAACACCGAAGGTCGATTTGGAGACATTCGACAAAGACCGGATGAGCACGATTTGCTTGAGGTGGGAGGGAGAGTACGAGGCATATTACGTCGCTTGCACCGAGTGCTGCCTTTAGGAAAGCTTAATCTATAATGTTCCGCGCGCGCGTGATATCGGCACTCGGAAACGAGTGCCATAGTTTGATGTTATCTATTTAATGAATTTGAAGGTTGACGGCTCTGCACTTCTGTGTGTCTGAAAAAATGAACAAGGTGATCATTCACCATTCCAATAGCTCGTATGTACGCATAAGTCGTCGTTGCGCCTACGAATTTGAATCCTCGGTTCCGTAATTCTTTGCTAATGATGGTAGAGAGAACGGTTTTGGAGGGAATTTGCTGTTCATTCTCCCAACGCGCGCGCCGCCATGTACCGATAATAATAATAAGATCGATCACATGGGTGTGTGGGATGCTTGTCAATCATGGATTACAAGGCATTGTTGCCCTAGAAACGGATATTTCACGAGTCGATGGAACCACAGGGACTCTTGAATATCGAGGATATAATATCCATGATTTAGCAACTTATGCATCGTTTGAAGAAGTCGCGTATTTATTGCTCTATAAACAGTTACCAACACGATTCAACTTGACTGGATTTTGTGATGAGCTCGCGACACGGCGCAAACTTCCTGAAAAGATCGTCGATGTGCTATATCAGCTACCCTCGTTCACACATCCCTCGGTCATTTATCGAACTGCGATTTCGTGTCTAGGTTCACTGGATCCCCAGCTGAAAACGATCTCGCCCGAAGAAAACTTGCGAAAAGCAAAGGATTTGATTGCAAAAACATCAACGATCATTGCGTACCATCAGAATATCCGTAATAAGACTCCAATTATTCCTCCACGCGAGGATCTGAGTCATGCTGCTAATGTGCTCTGGATGTTGAACGGAGTAGAACCTAGTGCAATTGCTGTGAAAGCACTTGACCTAGCTTTGATATTACATGCCGAACATACGCTCAATGCGTCGACTTTTGCTGCACGGATCTCGGCATCTACGCTCTCAGATATGTACGCTTGTGTCGTCGCGGCAACAGGCACTCTCTTCGGTCCCCTACATGGAGGTGCCAGCCAGCAAGTGATAAATATGCTTCGCGAGTTGGAAAGTAAAGACCAAACTGCAATCACGCAGTGGGTTGAGGATAAACTGTTCCGCGGAGAGAAAATCATGGGCTTCGGGCATCGTGTCTATAAAACCATGGATCCTCGAGCCGTTGAATTACGTAAGCTGGCGCAACAACTTGACGACTTGACAGGCAATACTTGGGTAACGCGATCGGATCTGTTGGCTGACATTGTCTATCAGAAAAAAGGATTGTATCCCAACGTCGATTTCTATGCAGGATCCGTCTATACAAATCTAGGAATTCCTGACGATCAATTCATCAATATGTTTACCATGAGTCGTATTGCCGGCTGGACGACGCACATGCTGGATCAATATCAGCACAACAAATTGATTCGACCATTACAGGCATATTGTGGGGATGAAACTCGAAGTTACCTGCATCTCGATGACAGATAACAGCGTGTGCAAGTGAGTAACTTGGGGTTCTCATCATGAGAATATAGTGGTTATTAGCAGTGTTAATTAGTGCACATCATCAAATTCAACTTCAGCTAAAGCAATGCCGCTTTCTCCGGCTACGGCATACAGCAGGAAGACGCGTTTATCTTCGGTGTAGATTGCAGGATCACGTAGCTGATTGACCTGACCATACGCCGTACTGCGTATCGAACGTTCAAGGGGTGCGTCGGCTCCTTCCCAATCCCGCTCTGGGCGCAGTACTTCGATAGGTTTAGATGCTTGCCACTGCATCCAATCCTGACGGAGATCTATAGTACTCATAAGAATGCGTTCTGGTGCATGTCCAACTTGCGTCCAAAATACGTACAATATGCTTTCTCGAAGTAAGAGTGCAGCATGACGCATATTTGGGTTGAAAAGAAGCGGGCCTGGCTCGAACTGTGACAAACCATCTGTTGAGCGATAGAATTGACCGGGCATGGACATGGCATACGTCATTTGGTTCCACTCAAAGGTGCGCATATAGGATCGCCCTAATATCGGTGGATGTACTTGGAAATCAATGCCATTCGATGACTCCGCAACCCGTGTAACTTGAGTCGCAACATCGTGTAATCCATGAAAATACATGCGGATACGATGGCGAGTATGGTCTACATGAACGTCAGGTGAGGCGATGTGCGGTGCGGTAACTTCGTAGGCGATGCTGTGCCCTATGGAGGTGCCTCTTTGAGCATGTTTAGCCTCAATGTGGACGAGTTGTTGTTTTGAGAGTATGGGGGGTGTGGTGAGAAACCTTGAGTCCTCGAGGTGGAGGGTACCTGGTATGTGAATCTTCCACGGTCCCTTAAGGGCGTCAGCAACAGCCAGGCGAATAAAAGTTCCTTTGTGATGAGCAAAATACAGGTAGTAGCGTCCTAACGGCGATTTAACCCACTGGGGGACTTGTATCAAGGATGGGCCTTGGATGTTCTGTCCAATGCTGGGATCTAATTCGGCTCTGATAATTGGGTGGTCGACTAATCGTTCTACGCGTATCACGATCTTTCCTCTCAGTTGGTAACTATCCGGATAAGTAGTAAGTTCGAACTGGGTCTATTTCCAGGAATGAGCTCTCGCCACATCTTCGACGATGGTGGTTCCCCAACCAGGGGCAGTCGGCATCTTCATGTAGCCATTCACAATTTTCGGAACGTTTGTAACGAGTTCATCTTTGATTGGAAGGGCATCAACATCTGTTTCCATGATGCGAACGTTGGGTAACACTCCGCATAAGCTGGCACTAATAAAGGTTGATAGGTGGCTGTAGTAATTGTGCGGGGCGACATTAAATTCAAAGACTTGAGCCAGGTCACCAATTTTCTTTGATTGACTAAATCCGTTCCAAGGAACATCAATCATAAACACGTCAGCGGCGCGGCATCTGAAATATGGTAAGTACTCCCGCATGTAAATCAAGTTCTCACCAGTACATATCTTCGTCGTCGTGGATTGTTTGATTTCGAGTATGGCTTTGGGATCGTACATATCGACTTCAAGCCATAAAAGTTCGTACTGCTCAAGGACTTGTGCAATCCTCTTACAGCTTTCAGGTTTGAAGTTGAAGTTAAGATCAAGACAAATATCTACATCGGGTCCAACCGCATTCCTGAATGTACCGATGAGTGTGTCGATGTGGTTCAACATTGTTTTGGATACAACTTGATCCGTCGTTCCAAGTCCTCCCTGGAACCCGTTACGATACACGGTGGCTGGATCGCCTGGAAAAATAATGTTGGTTTTAAGTGCAGTGTATCCTCGGCGGACCACCTCTTGTCCTAGGTTGGTAATATCATCCATGGTTTGTATAGGGGGCTTTCCTAACTGTGGATAACTCGCTCGAGTGGTTCCACAGTGTGACCAATAGACGCGAACACGGTCCCGAGTGGGACCTCCGAATAACTCGATAACAGAGATTCCAAGAGCTTTGGCTTTGATATCTAAAAGGGCTAACTCAATGCCTGCCAGTGCCATAGCTCGAACGCCTGACCAGCCTTGGATGGCTAAGCGTTCCATATCCCAAAACCTCATCTCAAAGCTACGTGGATCTTTACCTGTGATAATGCGCTTGAAATCTCTTACTGCAGCTGCAACCGCTAATGGGGCTCGTGGTTGGCTGCATTCACCCCATCCCACAATTTGCTCATCAGTAGTGACTTTTACGAAGATCCATGTTTGCCATCCTGCGTCGACGATGATCGGCTCGACATCAGCAATTTTCACGTTTCTCTCCTCTTCGAATCTAATTATTTGAGTTCACTAACATATTAAAGTACGCGCGCGCGTTGAACGATCAATTCACGTTATCTACTATACATAGCACTTCGTTTTCAATTCTATTAGCTATTATCAAAGAAATCGTCGTTTTTCGGTAGGTGCTTTCGAATCGCTTTTTCATTCAATTCCACCCCAAGTCCCGGGCGATCCGATACTTCGATATAGCTATCATGGACATCTAAGGGAGGATGTGTTTTGATGAGGCTCCACCAAATTGGTTCAATCCGTGGCAGTTCAAAGGCGATATAATTTTTTGGTAGTGTTGCGCAAACTTGGACAAGAGCAGCCCGGCCAAGAATTCCATCAAACACGCCATGGGGAGCGATGAGGATATGATACAGGTCGGCGTATTCCGCAATCCACTTCAGCTCAGCGAGTCCACCCACGTCACACGGATCGGGTCCAACAATATCCACCGCGTTTTGTGCAATCAGTTCTTTGAATCCTTGTCGCAGGTAGATCTGCTCTCCGGTATGAATGGGGGTGCTGGTGTTCGCGGAGACTTGTCGAAAGGCGTTGACTGCGGTATAGGGGGTATAGTCACCAGTTATCGTATCCTCCAACCACGCGACCTTCAAGGATTCTACTGCTTGGGCGAGTCGAAGAGTGGATGGCACAGATAATCCTGGTCCACAATCGAGAGCGACTCCTATCTCGTCGCCTAAGACTTCCTTAATTGCTTTTACACATGCTATGGTGTGTTGAAGCCCATGTTCAGTGAGCTGTCCTCGATTCTCAGGATGCGAGAACTTGGTGCGAGATTCTATTTCTCCGTAAAAATAATTTGGGATGGTTTCGAACATACGACCATGGAATGCGATAGGGAATTTGATGATGCTGAAGTTCTCTGGAAGAGCTTTCTTTGCCCGAGCATTCTCTGCATAATCTTCTGGCATTGACCCTTTTAGTGAAGGACCAGCTCCTCCGCAATATACCCGAACTTTATCACGAATCTTTCCTCCAAGAAGTCGATACACAGGTAGTCCCGCAGTTTTCCCAGCGATATCCCAAAGCGCAATCTCGATGGCGCTGACCGCACTACCCCAGGGTTTATATGCGCCAAACCGGCGTATGTGCACTCGGATACGTTCGATATTAGTTGGATCCATTCCGATGATAGTTGGCTTGAAAAAGAGGACATGAGGCTTGATATAGTTCCTTTTAGGAAACTCGATTTGAGCAAAGCCGCTAATACCTTCATCTGTATCGACCCGGACTAGAGGATAACCTTCAACGATCGCGCACTTTAAATCTATAATTTTCATCTCAGTTCCCCGTCAATATTTTAGTATTAATGGTAATTTAAGCTGTGCACTTATGCGCGATCCTTTGCGCGTGAACATTGTGAGAGCGCACGTTATGTTGATTGGCTTATTACGGCGTGTTGTAATCTAGAATTGGATATTTTCTCATTTTTTTCAATTTTTCTTCGTTGATTTTTTAATATAATGGGATAATGTTTAAGTAGACTGTCATTCAATGAGATTTTCGGGATGTTAAGCGTGTTCATTGTAGGTTTAATAGGTGTAATTGGGCTGATTGTCGTTGGCATGCTGGCACTGTTTCTTGTTCCCTTCCTTGTGTCATTGATTCCAGTTGCGATCGTGGGCATTGTCTTGTGGACAGGTTTTCGTGTATTAGCTGGCCTCGCGTGGTTCGTGATCATGGGAGTATTTTCAGTGTTACAATCGATTTGGTTTGCCCTTTTC
>JAOZHK010000247.1 GCA_026014905.1 Candidatus Bathyarchaeota archaeon | reverse complement strand
GATCGCAGGTGATGTAATTCATTTAAGCGTTTTTGGAATCGAAATGTGGTTTTAATCTGTGTTGTTTTTTTACTGACTTTGGTTTTTGTTGGTGCGGTTTCACATTCAACAAAAACTAGTTTGAAGAGGTTCTGAGTCACGTGTAATCCAAAGATGTCAGGTCGATAGGCGAACCAAGTTATCCGTTTCACTGGCGACGCGAGAGGTTCTGCGTATAGAATATATCCTTCAGCGAGAAGTTCTTTCATCGCGCATTGTTTAAAGATTAAATGTAATTGACTTTCCAATGCTACTTTTCATTACCTTGCATCAATTTACTCGGAAATTTTCCAGGAAACTCCATGCGTTACTGAGGCGCTAGTTAGCTAGAGCTAGCCAGCTCGAGTAGCTTACGTTTTTAGCCATTTTCGAATAAGTACGTCAAAAAACGTGGGAAAATCGGATTTATTGTGATGTGTTTCTTGAACATGTTTCTTGGTGTTCCAGGGGTCGCCAATGACTTTTTTACCGCAATACGGGCACAGTTGAAAATCTTGCATCACGATTCATGCCTCCCGTTATCGATGAATGTACTTGATGCTTCGGAAAAACGTGGCTAGATGTTGAACTACGTCGTTATTCATGTTCACCGCGTATTTGTCAAGATGTTGAATGCGGTATCGTTTCACCCAATCAACTTGAATCAAAGTATTGAGGTCATTTCGAATAGAAACGGGGTCATTTGGCACTTTTTTTCCAATTTCGTAGCGGGTGAACGCGTGATGTGGATCAGTAATAAGGACACGGAGAATCTTGAGTTTTCCCACGCTACCTATTCCGCGCTCGAGTTCACTCATCTTTCTTTTTGACGCTATAAATTGACTGTTACTTACCATAAGACGCTCACAACTGAAAAGCTTGGCGAGGAAGAAGGTCTCTTGTATAATCACAATATGCCGTGTATGAAGTATTTATGCCGCCCTTTAGGTTGAGGGGGAGGGGGGTCAATCGGAATATTGGCCATAGAGTTTAAGAAGAACATTCTGATAATTATGCATACTTGGGAACGCTGCGAAGAGATTTGTCATGACGGTATATGATGTTGTAGTAGTTGGAGGCGGAACGGCAGGGTGCATAGCGGCGACTGCGCTGGCGCAACAAGGCTACAAAACATGTATTCTTGACCAGAAACATCGTCACAAGATAGGCCAGAAAGTATGTGGTGACGCGATTGGACGCCATCACTTTATGGACTTGGGAATTGATCCGCCTCATGACGCCGAGTTAAACTCTTTGGTCACAGGAATCGATATTTATTCCCCGGATCAAGAAACCATGTTTCGCGTGAAAGGGGAGGGACTGCATGGCTATATCATTGATCGGTTAGAGTTTGGACAGAGATTATTAACTCAAGCTATGGACCAAGGCGTCGACTTACATGATCGAACATTAGTGATGGACCCGATTCTTCACGATAATTTTGTCGTGGGGATAACCGCGAAGGACTTGGAGAAACAAGCAACCTATTCGGTGACGGGAAAAGCCGTTGTGGATGCTAGCGGGGTTTCAGCGGTTTTACGAAAGAAAATGCCGGAATCCTGGCAACTTGAAACCCAGATTGATCGCGCGGATTTTCAGGTCTGTTTTCGTGAAATCCGTCAAGTCAAAGAAACGATATCTAATCCGGATTTTCTCCGAATATTTGTCAATCAAGAGTCCGCGCCCGGTGGCTACTATTGGATCTTTCCTAAAAGCGAGCGTGTGGTAAATGTGGGTCTAGGCGTGCAATGGTCACGTCCCGCCAATCCCAAACGACAATTATATGATCACGTACTCTCTCAACCTATGTTTAGACATTCAGATATCCTTCACGCTGGTGGCGGCATTGTCCCCACCCGACGCCCTATCAACTGCATGGTCGGTAACGGAATTCTTTTTCTCGGTGACGTTGCATGCCAACCAAACCCAATCCATGGCGGAGGCATTGGGCCCTCCATGATCTCAGGCAAACTGGCTGCTCACACGCTTCATGACGCGTTTATCAAGGATGATGTTAGCCGTGAAGCATTATGGCCCTATAACGTGACGTATATGCAGACTTATGGTGCGAAAACGGCGGGATTAGATATGTTCCGTTTCTTTCTGCAACATTGTAGCGACGATGATCTCAATCATGGTATGCGAAATCGTTTACTGACTGAAGAGGACCTGCTGAAAACGAGTGTAGGCGCCGAGTTACATCTGAATATCACTGAAAAAGCGCAGCGTGTTTTTCGAGGATTGAAACGTTTAGGATTCATCCGCAAGTTAAGTCGAACCGCCCAAGTCATCGCTGAAATTAAACAATTGTACCAGAACTATCCACCACCACATCAGTATGCTACGTGGGTCCACCAGGTGGAGTCCACCATTCGTGCCTTCAAGGACGCACTGTAATGTAACCACGTTATTACTGTGCGAATGAGGAGTGATGCTTGTGATAGTCCAACAGTGGAAATCAGCGAAACGAGTTGAAGCGAATGATTAACTTGCGTAAACTGTTAGGAAAAAATACTTGCTGATAATAGATTTATGAGAAATTATCTTATTTTTTTGAAGATAATGAAAAACTACCTCAATAATTGCGATATATTGAGAAAAATGCTAATGGGTTACTAGCAATCTTTAATAGGGTTCATCAGCTAGCTAGCTTCACCTTAACTTAGGGGTTGAGGCCGCCCTTGCAGCCGAGTGGATATCGTTGCAAGGGTTTTCCTAGTTTTTCTCCTTTAATTGCGCGCGCGTATAAACCCGTGTGTACTAGAGTGTATTATTGATCTTGGATAGTAACGGTAATTAAGACGACAGTTTCAGTATTATCACTCACTGAACCTGCCCTTGTTGTAATTTCGAAATTAAAAGTCCAGTCACCTGATGCATCCAGAGTTACTAACTGGCAATCTGGAAACGCTAAGGTTAAGATACACGCAGTTTCTCCTGTTGAATGAATGGAACCGACAGGAACAGTGTCGAATTTCACCTCAATATTGTACAGCGAATAATATCTGTTTAAACGATCTATATCACTATCCAAGTGAAGATAGGCATTCACTTCAGTTGTGGTGACACTGATGATGTCATCAAGATCAGAGTGATTCGTTGGTGTCAATAAAAGAGTTTGTCCTTCCTCGATGTGTTCAAGCGTTAAACGTGCCATGCTTAACATCCTAGTGTTCCGAAGGATTTGCGATTCAGTGTACGGAGTGGTTTCAGAGACAACAGTGTATGCACAAATACCATGAATACTCAGGAATATTAGAACGAGTCCAACTAGAAGAGCGCGTAGTCTGATAACTTCCATGACCTTACGTTACGATGAAGCTATTGTAATAATAAAGAGTTGAGAATAAGAATTCTCGATAAGATGTTATACATTACGTTTCTAAATTTATTTGACGGATTGAGATGTGAGCATAAAAATAATATCGAGTCTCCAAAACGCACGCGCGTTTGATGATATTCAGGTCACATGGGTGAAAGTCGGTATACTTTCACAGCGGTGTCATGTAGTAACGCTGCTTGCTCCGTCGGTGAGAACTGTTTAGCGATGCGTTTGAAGGCGTTCCAGATAATGGTGTATGAACATGATAGCTTATCCACTGGAAAATTGCTCTCAAACATACATCGATCTGCTCCGAAGTGGTCTATGCACCATGTGTAGTACGGTGCGACGGCTTCAGCTAACTCTGCCGAGTTCGGCGGTGTTGGTCGATTATGCCAGTCAAAACCCATAAGAGGCATTCCAAGGCCACCCAACTTGACCACCACATTGGGGCACTTTGAGAGCGCTTTAATTCCTTGTTTCCATTCACGAAACACTTGCTCACGCTTCCCAACGTACGGGCCAATACCGAGAGGCCCTCCAATATGGTCTAAAATGATGGTTGTGTCGGGATATGCTTTTGCTAACCCTGCCAGTTCCATCAACTGTGTATGGTATAACCACGCATCAAAACTCAAATTGTATTGGTGTAAATATGCAAACCCTTCTCGAAACTTCGGGTTTGATAAGACTGTTGGAGTCATCACGCGAGAGCGAATTTCGTCACTTGCGTGCCAGGTCGAGGTATACCGAATTCCCCGGAAGCGGGCCTGGCTGGCTGCTACCTGGGCTTCCAATACTGGTGCTACAGCAGAACCTAGAGTCAGATCAGCGAACCCTACAATGCCTGCTGCCACAGCGGTATTTCCGTATTGTCCGCTTGCACTCTGGGCAGCAATACCTTGCACAAACTCGGTCTCGCCAATAGGGCGCAGTTCCGCTGGTCCATCTTTTCGATACATTGAATGACACTCGATGAACACTGTCTGGACGATATTATGGCCACCTGTGAGATCCTCAAGTAACTCATTCAGTAAGTAATGGCGCACATGCCGGTGGGAGGCTCGCACACGGTTTTCAGGAGTATCATCGGGGTGATCCCACAGATGGTGGTGAGGGTCACAGATTGGGAGTTCAGGATCAATGGGATCTTCCGTTGTCAGCCGAAGCCACGCGTCATGCGACATCATCGTTTTCATTCTCCTACCTTAAGTGGTGTGAGTGATCAACATGATTGATTTCTACGCGCAATGTATTAAGTTTATACGCTCAAGCTAAAGGAATCTTCAATCATGAGATGAGTGCCTGTATCTTCTGTGTTCTGGGTGTTCTTACAAACAGCAATTACGCGCGAGTGTATGTTAGATTTTTCTGAGATTCGTAGCTTGAAGAATTACTAGGAATGTACTAAGGAGTAAAACTCCGTTAATCGTTAACGCGAGCATGGGACCCATACTTGCAGCCAGAAAGCCCAAGAAAACATGGCCTATAGGACCAAAACCGATACTTACTTGCCAAATGCCCATGGCTCTACCTCGTTGCTCTTCGGCAACATTGAGCTGGAGCAAAATATGTTGCATCGCATCAAAGGTTGCTGCAATGCCACCTATCAAGCAAATAATGAACAGCGAAAAGAAATACTCGGAAGACTGTGCGAAGAGCAATAACGTCGCACCAAATAAACCATACAAGATAAGCAGTAATCGACCCTTTGCGTGACCTTGTGATCCAGCTGTTAATGCAAGCGTCGCAATCAAGCCGCCTAAAGACTGAGCAGCCGTGAATGCACCTAGACCAACAGCACCTACATTCAATACGTCCCGCGCAAAAAGGGGTAGAAGCACTTGATAGGAAAAGCCAAATACCTCACATAAAATTGCTATCGCCACAAGCACTGCTATCACGCGGTTTTGCCTAATGATGGTGAAGCCTTCACGATAGTGCGCCCACAGCGAGGCTTGTCTGACCGTGTCTTTACCATTTTGAGTCTTCTCGGGATGAATCATCCACAAGAACACAAATCCAATCCCATAGCATACGCTCATCAAATAGAACGGGCTCGCAGTATTCAATACACTGATAAGAACACCGGCAGCAGCACCACCGATAAGCCCCATCATCCTGAGACCCACCGAGTTCAACGCAATCGAACGCACCACTTGGTCTTGACCCACTACATCAACAACCAATGTTTGGCGTGCTGTCATGTCAAATGTCTTTAACGAACTCGTCACAAAGATAAACATGAAAATCTGCCATAGTTGAATCATATCATTCGTGATCAAGTGTCCAAAAAGAAGTGATGCGCATGCTAACAGGAATCCGATTCCTAATAGCATGTGTCGACGATTGACTTTATCCGCTACTGCGCCAGCCAACATGCCCCACAGCAAGTGCGGTGCTGCTCGAGTCGCCCAAATGACACCTAATGAAAGTGGTGAACCCGTGATTTCAAGCACCAGCCATCCTGTGGATACCATGGTCATTGAACCCGTCGCAGATACGGCGAGCGTACTGGCAAATAGAAGGAGAAACTCACGACGATACCAGATTGCATGATGGCGCGCCTGACGAATTGGAATTCACTCTCCATGACGTTAGCTAGCCACTATTACCCATTCTAGTGTTAAAAGAGATTACGCTATCTTGCGCGATGTTTCGCGCGCGCGTAGGAGAACGTAACCGAAGAATTGCGGGATAATCTTATAATCATGCATTGTCACACGCTATAGTGCTGGTCTCCATACTCACATGTCTGTGTGTACATACAGGGGTCTCTGGAGAGCAGCAGTCTTGTCCTTGGACGCTTATCCTGAGTCTCTGTGTACATGGTGTTCCAATGCTTGTTATCCCTGGTCATATTCTCGATGATATAATCGCTCAGTGCAAGCATGAACAACCTATTGAAGCCTGTGGCATCCTCGCAGGCACGATTACGCAGGCTAAGAACGTGCATATTAAAACAGTCACATGCGTATATCCCTGCTCCAACGAATTGAACTCAACAACACGGTACAAGATCAGTGCTGAAGAGCAATACCATGCGTTTATGGATATTGAAGAACGTGGCTTGGAGTTAATTGGTTTTTACCACTCGCATCCTAAGGGTTCAACAACACCATCCATAATCGACAAAGAGCTCGCGAACTACATCGGATATTCATACCTCATCATCACATTACAACCTGTGCACGCGACCGCCTGGATATTTCAAAACGATCGAGAATTCACGCCAGACCCACTATCAATCACAAATTGCAGGGACAATTAACTTGTGTAAACTCTTTCAAAATACGTGCATATAGCTTTGCAATGACTGGCATGTCTCTGGCAACAATCGATGGGAACGCCGCCGAATATTGATATAAAAATATCAATCATTTACCCTAGGGTATCGTAGCGAAATACTAATTGTTAGTATGGAGTCCTGTATCTGGATGAGATGTGGTTGGTACCTCAATAGCATTTACGTGCGCGTTTAAAGCCATCTAGCTGTTAATAATTACAAGTAAGGTTAAGACTAGTTAGGCATAAACAAACTACCAGAGGATTACTGTCTGATACATGTTTTTCAAAAAAAAAGAGGATAGATTCTCTACTGTAGTCTTTTCTTTATTGATTACTTATGGAGGTGCGCACCGATTTTTTGGAATTCTTCAGTGAATTTTTCTAAGTCATAGTTTTGCGCGAATAATATTGTACTCCATCGTCCAGTGAAACTGGCTAAGAAATAAATCTCTTGGAGTTCTTCATCGCTCGCACCGTGAAGTTTTGCGGCTCCGGTATGGAACAATGTACAGTACGGACACCGGGTGTTTGCGGCGATAGCCAATCCGATCAGTTCACGGTATTTTCCCGGTATCTTTGATTCTCATAAGACATATTTTTTGAATAGAGGCCATTCTTTCAGTAGAACATCTTCCGCTAAGGCTTTCATAAACCCTGGGACTAATCCAATCGAAGTCTCGATATCTTTCAAGATATCCTCGTAGTTTCCCATTTCGTTCACTCCTAGAATTTTCTACGTATGTTTTGCTCCTTCGATTCCCTATAAATGGGTTTTCCGCAGATGTTCGAAATAGGAGCAATCCGCGTAAACTAGCTAAAATTTATGTTCATTGCATACATATTGAGTTACGACCAAGGTGATGAAATTGTCTCGTGTTCTTGTTATTGGTGGCGGTCTTGCGGGCTTATCCGCTGGATGTTATTTACAGCTCAGTGGTTTCCACACCGAGATTTTTGAGACGCATAGGATCCCTGGTGGATTACTGACCGGTTGGTCTCGGAAGAGTTACAATATTGATGGGTGTATTCATGGGTTTCTAGGGTCGTCCCCAAAGCATCCATATTACCACATGTGGAATGAACTACTACCCATGAATGAGATTCCATTTATTGATTATGAGAAAATGTTTGTCTTCATGTTTGAGGATGGTCAGGAATTTATCATATATTCGGATCTAGATCGATTCCAAGACTATTTACTTAACTTATCGCCTGAAGACCATGTCCCCATAACGGAATTGATCAACGACACCAAAGCGATTGGGAACTTGGATATGTCATTCATGATTAAGCCGAGAGAGTTGTATGGCATATTTGACTACATCTCAATGGTTCGAATGTTACCAACGCTACGATTGATGCGAAAATGGAACAAAATGACAGTTGAAACATTCTCGGAAAGATTTAACCATCCTCTACTCAGAAAATCTGTCCGATGTTTTCTCTCACCAGTATTAATGCACATGTTTGTACACTCGGCAATGGATCAACAAATATCTGGATATCCCGCTATTGGCTCTCTTGGGATCTCAAAACTACTTGCAAAAAAATACACTGAATTAGGAGGTACCCTCCATACTCAAGCACAAGTCAACAAAATACATGTTGAGAACAACACTGCTGTAGGAATAACAATTCAAGATAGTTCAAAAGTAAAAGGCGATATAATCATCTCAGCGATCGACCTTCATTCTACAGTTCATGACCTTTTGGACGGAAAACATATTGATGCGAAATTGCAGCAAGCGATGAAGAGGTTACGACTAAATTCTTCACGGTTGCAGGTGAGTCTGGGCATTGCAGTAAACTCGCAAAATATTCCCCACTCGTTCAAGATCATTCTTGAAGACCCGGTTACTATTGGCACAGGTATTGGAGCTGAAAAACACAATTTTATAGACGTTTTATGTTATAACGAAGAGACTACTGCAGCTCCACTTGGTAAATCACTCCTTATTGTCCAAATTATCACGCGTAATTATGATTACTGGATTAATCTTCGAGCAATGGATCACGCAAAATATACTCACGAAAAACAGATTGCTGCTGAAACTGTGATTTCAATTCTTGAGACGAAGCTTGGGAAATTAAATCCTAAAATTGAAATGGTGGATGTAACGACTCCAGCGACTTATCATAGATATACAAACAATTGGAAAGGATCAATTCAAGGATGGGATCAGGAAAACTTGTTCCAAAGCAATCCTTTCAAGAAACAATCAAGTACTCTAGGGAATTTTTATCTCACAGGTCATTGGGTCGAACCTGGTGGAGGCGTACCCACGGCATTTAAAAGTGGAAGAGATGTCGCACAAATTATCTGTAAAAAAGAGAAAATGAAATTCATGGGAAGGGCGTAAGCTCTTATAGTGCTAGTTTTAAAACATATAGCTAACTAAATAGATCTCTCTTTTACGACCCTTGCGCGAGCCGAGAAAAGAAGCTGAAAGGTTAATTTACAGCTTCTACACGTATAACTCCAGGGACTTTTTCTTTAAGAACCTTTTCAACGCCCCATTGCAGAGTCATTCTTGACATTGGACAGCCTGCACAAGACCCAGTTAATTTGACTTTAACGACACCGTCTTCGACACCAACAAGTTCAATGTCGCCACCATCAGCTTGTAGGTTAGGGGCTATCTCTTTTGTTATGATGTGTTCAACTTGATCTTTCAAATAGAATCACCTTGATCATGTTATGTTTCTGTGACATTGTTTGTTCCCCTTAATTAATCTTTATTTTTTAGCTATACTCATTTTTTTATACGCATAGTGCGTAGATCAAACTGGAAAGATTTGATGAATTATCGCATTACGCTTTAATCATGTAATGTGTTAAAGACACCCCGGTCTTACGTACTACTCGTCGGGATCAGAGCGTTTCTATATAAAGTAGAAGTGGGGAAACCCATCCATGCCATCATCACAGCGTAACATTACAGGTTGAACGCGTAATATCGGCTGAGCTGTGCCAAGAAGCGGATAAAGGGGCAATTATCAAACGGAACATTTACAAGGATTAATTCGATCTATAGTCCTGTGTGATGGATATGGGCCTCAATGATATCGCAGGTTTAGTAACGAACGATCCGAAAACCAAGGAACGCATCGTCTTTTTATTAAACCTCCTGGGAAAAAGCCAGATAAGTCTAACGGATATTCTTGAGAATGTGGAATATAATGAACGGTATCTTCGATTTCTAATCACGAAACTTCGAGGCATACGACTGCTGATGGGTGAACGGAGAAGCAATGATTACTATTATTATTTAAGTTATGAGAGCTTTACAACCTACCTTAAAACCAAGTATTCTGATGCGATTTATAACCTCGTGAAACGAGGGTAATATTCTGTGCATCGGATTTGAACCAACGAGTTTATAAGATGCACGGAAATGCCTAATGTAGGAAGCCCGGTGGTGTAGCGGTCAAAGGGGCTAGATAAATCCGACTATGCATAGCAGGCTCTGGATCCCGAATCGGAGAAGATACCTGTCGACAGGAGTTCGAATCTCCTCCGGGCTACCATATGGTCCCCCGGAACTACGCGCGCGCACGCGTACTTCGATCCTTATAGAAAAATGAAGAGTCCATGTAAACATCCTGATTCAATGTGGATAATTAGTGAAAGAGACGAGGAACTATCCAAGAATGAGAAGAAAAAAGCGTATGAGCTTGAATGAATAGCTAGTTATTACTCGTTATGAACAATATTTTCTTAATCTTTTATATTTTAAATATTATACTATATCAATTTTTTTACATACATATTAGTCATATTTTGTATTTTTCTATTAAAATACTTCAATTAAAAATTTATGTAAAAATGTGTAATTTTACACAAAGGTTTATAAGCTATCATTCTCTATACAGAGACTGCGGATAAAGAGGACTAGTGTAAAACTGAACACCGAAGAAACGCGAGTTTTGTTGGCAAGTACGTAGTCCTGTGGTACGAAATTTACGCATCCGAAAGGGTACACGAAAATCACCACAAAAACACGATTCCGAACCGAAGCTGACACTAGAACTCATGCAGAGGCGCAAGTCAACGCACGAGCAACAGTGAACGCCGAAGAGAAGGAAAAGACGTGGGATTGGGACTCCCATAACTCTTGTCCGCGATTTTATTTTAGTTAACCAGCTACAACAAAAGCACATAAAACACAAGAAGTGTTGGAAAGCTAGCTATCTCGGACAACCCCTTACCGCCTTCTATATCGTTGCAGGCGTTCTCGGGAGCGTTTCCCTACTCACGTACTGGGTTTTTACGCGCACGTATAACTAACATAAATCATAGACTATTTGTTAACAGATTAGTAGCTAGCTATGTTTCTATTATTAGCCGGATATATACTCGTGTGTCTGATAGAAAAAAGGGGAAAGGTGCGGGAGATATCGCCAGCGATGATGGGGTTCGAATCTCCTCCGGGCTACCAAACTCTAGAGTTTCACATACTTCCTTCTCTTTTTAACTAATAACGACTAATGAAGTTTTAATATTATTAATACAGCTAGCTAGCTAGCTGGATTGTCACGATGTTAGGCGAAGTTTTTCTTTTAAGTCTGATTGCAGGTTCAGCGACGGTAATTGGTGGAGTTCTCGTTGTCTTACTGAGGAGGATAAGTGACCGTTTCATCGCCGGCTCGATGGGATTTGCCTCTGGTGTGATGCTCCTCGTTTCCTTCTTAAACTTGTTCGTAGAATCCTTAGAATTGGCTTCGTACCTTAACGTGTCTCTAGCCTTCACCACCGGTTCCATCATTATGATTATCATCGACTTATCCTTGCCACATCTTGAGCTGGGAAAAAGAGAAGATGGCATCATTCAGAAATCAAAACAACTAAAGCCGGGCATACTGATACTAATCGGCATCACCATACACAACATCCCAGAAGGGATAGTCGTGAGTGCCGGCTACTCGCATCTACCACAGCTCGGTACATTGCTAACCATAGCCGTCTTCTTCCACAATCTGCCTGAAGGCATTGCAACCGCTGTTTCATTGGCTTCTGGTGGAAGCAGGAAAAGAGACGTAGTTTTGGCAACATTCATCTCAGGTCTGGCTGAACCGTTTGGAGCGCTTCTAGGAGGAACAATCCTTATCGGTGCATCGAAAGAACTGATTGGGTTAGCACTTGCCTTCGCCGCGGGAGTGATGACCTACATCACCGCTGACGAGCTCATACCGATCGCGGGTGAGCGTGGCCACAAACACACGATGTCCATCGGGCTTCTCCTCGGGATAATATTCATCATGATTCTTAACAACACCTTGAGATAGTGAGCTAAACAACTAAAAAGAAAGAACGATATCCCTGAAATATGCTTCATATCTCCTCCGGGCTACCATGTTTCTCTGTCGAATATACCATCCCCTATTTTTTGGAACGATTATTCGACAAAGGAATGAGAAGTTTGCGGCCCAAGCGAAACCGACATCAGTTCCATACGTTCGCGTTCACTGATGCGGAAGAAAACGTCCTCCACCAAGCGCAACATATCACCGGAGACAACCTCACGAACACGTTGATACGCGCGCGCGTAGTGCTAGCTGGCTAAATAAGATAACGCGAGCGTAAAATGACCATTGATTCTACATATAATATATAGATTAACTATAAATGAATACAGTAAGTATTATACGCGCGCGCTAACGGGTTGCTGATCTTAGCTTTGGTGGCGGCATGGCTCACGATGATTGATGTTGCTGAAACAACCGGCTCCGTGATCCAAATTGATCATACTCTAAACTACATTGTGTATGCCAGTGCGGTGATCGTGTTCATCAGAATCATCCTCACTCTGCTCTCTCGTCACGAACATGTCTAAAAAATACGCGCGCGTGTACTC
>JAOZHK010000238.1 GCA_026014905.1 Candidatus Bathyarchaeota archaeon | reverse complement strand
TACTCTCAGGTATACGAGAGGGAAAATGGATCTATAACACGAAGTTTCCCTACTCTCCCCAAAAGTATCTTGAAGAAACAGATCCAAGAATGAAGCGATTCTATATGTGTCACTGTACTTTGGCTAGAGCAGCGGTTCTTGAAGACTATCCCAAAATTCCGATGGATTGGTGCTATTGTAGTGCTGGTTATGGAAAGTTAAGATATGACGTTGCTTTTGGCGAGGAAACAGATGTTGAAGTGCTTGAGAGCGTATTCAACGGATCAGATAAGTGCAGATTCAGGATAAAAATACCTGAAAAGTGGAGAACCTAGCTAGCTAGTCTTACTCGCTCTTTTCCACAATAAAAAGAAGGTTCACGTTAGCACCCATTCCACCAAAGGTCCACTTGGGATTAACGCCTGGGATGATTGCCACAACTTCACCTTCTAAACTGTTCAAGAATTGTTCTAACTTCCTCTGGTCTTTCGCCATATCAATGTCGAATCTATGAACGCGGTATCTTGCTGTCATTCTTTCACCTTCGAGTGCTTCAGAATAAGCTAGCCTATAAAAAAAAGTTTATGAGGAAAAGCTAACTAGCTAGGGCTTTGGTGGAAATCGATGATCGTGGATGTGAAATGATGCCCCAGGCTGTAACAATCGCCCCAATAACAATCAGCACTCCTGGAAGTGCATTCAGCGCCTGTTCTAATTCTTTTCCTGATCGATCAGGATAACTTGATCGTAATCGATCCAGAATTCCTGACATCGACATATTGCCTTGTGATGCGACGTCAATGAGAGTGAATACGGCTCCAATGCTAAGTATGCATAATCCAATGATGATGATCGTTCTCTGCATTGATTGTAACTCGTTCTCGTGGTAGATGGTTACAATATTGTCGTTGATGTTGTTGGTTTCGGTGTTTTAGCTACAAGTATTCGGACGATATGAGGAGATTCATTATACCAGCAGTGTACAATCTTTGCAGGACTGTGGATAATGGTGTCAGCTTGTACGGTTTGTTTCTCCTCACCGATTTCAATGATGCCTTCGCCTTCCAGAACATAAAAAAAGACGTCGACAGGTGTGATGTGGCGTTTTAATGATTCGCCAGGGTGTAATGTGATGTGCACGACTTGGGCTTTGTCGTGATTATAAATCATTCGTGCATCCACGCCATGCGGGTTTTTTCCGATAGGTGTGTTAGCGACGGTTGTGATTTCCATGTTGATCTCCATGAACGGTTTCATCGACACTTATAAGAGCTTGCTCTTTCAAACAAAAATCTACTGAGAAAGTTGAATTTCCAATTTTATAATTTCTAAAAAGAAAGAATACTAGAAATTCTAATGAAATTATTTTGTATAAATTAGAAATTAGAAAATATCACGAAACCTCTCTCAGTAAAAATAACTGCGTTTATTTTCTAAACACTACAGATAAATATCGTGCTTTTCATAAACTACTAGGCGCCGGAGACATTATTATTTCATCCGTTCTTAATGTCACCTTTACCCGTTCCTTAAATTACCTTAACAACCGGCGCCCTCACGATATCTAGCCTCTCTCTGTTTAACGAGCTAGCTTAATCCTAAAATCGATGCGTCTTCACATCATCTGATGCCTTTAGTTAACTAATATCACCTTGATCGACGTCGGAACGCCAAAGCCATTCCTCCAAGTACGAAGCCAATGACAGGGATTAACATCCACCATTCAAATCCGGGTATTGTCTCATCGCTTGTGACGGTGACCTGCAAGGTATCGACATCGCTCTGTTCTGCTGCGTCGATCACCGTCAATGTCACGGTGTAACGTCCTGCAGTTGTGTACCGGTGCGTACAGGTTGCCCCTGTATCAGTGGTGCCATCGCCGAAATCCCAATGGTATTCCACAATGTCGATGTTGTCACTAGATGCGGTAGCATCAAAGGTCACATACGTGTTCTCTGCGACGCTTTGGTCATCCCCTGCCTCGGCAATTGGTGGCTGTTCATCCGCGATATCATCGATTGGTGTGAACATCGCGACGATGGCATGATCAGAATTCATCGTGACTGTGATGTTCGCTTGTGATCCTGCTTGAACACTATCCAAGAGCCAATAGTTGAGTTGCCATCTTGAGTCAGGAATGGCAGTGACCACGACATCACTATCGCGGGGATATGAGTGCGTACCAGGTGCGGGTTGCGTCGTTCCTGACCCATTCACTTCAATTTCCAGAGGGAGCTCGCTTCCAGAAGTCGCGACAAATACCGCCACTAAAGTATGGGCGGCATCCATAGTTACATCAATGGGATTCATTGATCCTGCATTGGTGTCATCGAGAAGCCAGTGATCAAACACCCATCCTGTATCAGGGGTTGCTGTTACTAAGACCACCGTGTCGAGAGAATAGGTATGTGTGCTTGGTGCAGGGTCTGTGGTTCCTGATCCTTGCACACTGATCGTGAGATCCCAAGCGGGTGTCGTTGCTTCCACAAAGACGGCTGTAATTGTATGATCTTGATCCATCGTGACCGTAGCGGGATCCGTATCTCCGATATTGACGCCATCCAATGTCCAGTGATCGAATAACCATCCCGCATCAGGCATGGCATCCACGAGCACGACTGCTCCTTCAGCATATTCCATGCTGCCTGGATCGGGAAATGTGGTACCTGACCCCTCGACTTGGATGGTCAATGTTGGAAGCGTATAATTAAGGGGATAGAGTTCCACCAATTCCGAGAGATAATAATCCTCTTGCATATGCATCGCATCATACAAAATGACCTCGACAGTATACCAGCCATACACTGAAGGGCCGATCCCTACCGTCTGTAGATCGTCTACGCCATCCGTTATCCCCCAACCCACAAGCCCGGTGGACACATAAGCGCCAGACTGGTTGATAAAGGAGACGTTCGCGTAGACGGTGAGGCTTCCCGTATAAGTGGTGTCTGCTTCGATCGGTATAGTTACTGAGTCGTCGAAACCATCGCTATCACTATCAAAGGTCGTTGTCTCGATGGAGCGAAAGCGCTCGTCAGGGTCTTGAGTATATTTCAAATTACCCTCTGTCTCGTCACGATAAACAATGTGAGGATGATTTGTGGAATCCAGGGCAATAGAAGTGAATCGCCCAATATCGCCAACCGAGTCTACGGTTCCAGTGAACCAGTGTGTGCCATCCCACCAAGCATACTTTAAATCACCAAAATTGCTGTCGTAATAGCTAATATGAGGATGCCCCATAAAATCCAGTGCTATGGACGTATACTCTCCCACTTGCTGTGACGAATCCACTGTTACGATATTCCAACTGGTTCCACTCAATGTAGCATATTTTAAAGTTGTTTCGGTTGCGGAGTAAAAGCACCAATAGCTTATATGCGGTCTATCAAGGGAATCCACAGCAATCGATGAAAACGCGCCCACTTCAGCCGATGAATCGACTGTTTCCGTTTCCCATGATGGTCCGAGTAATGCAGCATACTTTAAGTGATGAAAACTGAGCGAACTATATTCATAACTAATATGGGGTCTATCAGCGGAGTCCAAAGCAATAGATGACCATTCACCGATATGTCCACTACCTTCCTCAACAACCTCAATTTCCCATGTTAAACTCCCATCCCAAGTAGCATATTTTAGACGGGTATCTATACGACTGCTGGTATAGCTTATATGAGGCCAATCATTGGAATCTACGGCAATAGAAGAGTATTTACCAATATTTTCCCCTGAAACAGGAGAGTCTACTGTATAGATGAACCACGCTTCGGCAAGGGTCCATTTTGCGTACTTCAAAGCCTTATGTGTCCGATCATAGTAACTTATGTGGGGATGATCGTAGGAGTCTAAAGCAATAGATGAATATTCCCCTACTTCGCCAGGGGTATCTACCGGTTCTATGATCCATTCTGACCCTGTCCACCGAGCGTACTTCAAATTCTGATGATATTCGTCATAATAGCTGATATGGGGATACCCCATAGAATCTAACGCTATCGAAGTATGGGTTCCAACATTGGCAGAAGCGTCCACGGTTTCAACAATCCAAGTGAGTTGTGCCGCTTCAACCATCGATGCATTAAGAGAAATAATGGCTAAAAATATAATTATAAGGAAACCAAGAATCTTCAAGCATCTTAAAAAGACCATATGCCTGAATACTCTCTAATGACCTCTATAACATTTATGGAGAACAAGGATCTAAAGTCTATATCTCCAATATGTAAAAACTGGCTAGCTAGAAATATACGCGCGCGCGTAACTATCCGGAATACATGATAGTATCATTGATAACACTCATTTGTAATTAATAGAGAATGAAGGAGTTCATTCCAACTGTCAGGTAAAGACATACGATTTCGATTAT
>JAOZHK010000231.1 GCA_026014905.1 Candidatus Bathyarchaeota archaeon | reverse complement strand
TTGGTATATTCAATTGATGAACGTAAGAAAAAATTTCTGGATGAATAATTGACTGGAGATAAATGTTGTTTCCGAATCGTCAACATTGGGATAGTATAGTCAGTGCGTTCATGTGGTGCATCCAGGAAGTTTTCGAGGCTTAATCGTAAATGTGTTAACGTTTGTTGTGCGTTGTTGATAAAATCTTCTACAACTAATCGTCCTATAGGTGTCGTCATTGTTAGAATTAACCTCTTTCCAAGGATTCAGCAATCTGCATGCAATCAATCTGGAGCGGGAATCCTCGAAGCATTCGGACTACACGAAAATCTTCTTGAAAACCATTACTCTTTAATGAATTGACTAAAGCACATTCATTTTGTGGGATGCACATAAAGGTGTCGCTTTCGGAATTATCGCGAAGTGCCGAGTAAATAAGGTCAGAACTAATTTTTTTTGTTTCTCGGGTGTACACTACTGGACCCAATTCTGCCATGCCATCATAATCTTTAATGAGAGCATATCCCTGTATGATATTATTCTTGATTGCTAGGTAACCGCGTGTGGATGAAAGGGAAAGAAGTGAACTTAGTAATTTATGTCGAGAATATCCTAGACAGCGATAGTCAAAGTCAATAATGGCTGTATGATGGGTTTCTGTCGCTGGAATAATAGTAGTTAGGGTTTGTGGCAGACGATCAGGAGATCCGTGTAAAACGATGAAGTTCGATTCCTTATTGAAACCTAATCGTTGATAAAAGGATTCTTTGGCAGGATATGCGTATATATAGACTGTGGTTACCTTTTTGGTTTCCAGATAACGTATTGCATGTTGTACTAAGAGTGACCCGGCACCTTGACGCCGAAAATTGTGGTTGACAATAACATTTCCGATCCATCCTACTTGATCGAATGTTATAGTGGTAGCTAGTCCAATTGGTTGTGCGTTAGAATATAAAATAAAGCTGCCATGTGGTTCAAGCGCACGCATAAATGAAAAGTCATCTTCTGTCATGTTCCAGTTCATGGTGTCTGTTAAAGTCGCTGCGAATTTGAAATCGTGGGAGGTCATTAATTTTATTGATAACATAAGTGTCAATTGAGTTGCGTTGAAGAGCGTTAAGAAGAGAGGAAAGTAAAGTCTAATGTTTGTCTTTTCTGAGAATATCGTTCTAGGATAGATTTTACAATAATAGGAAGAGCAATCGTTGCATCACAATAACATGTGATATATTTGCCTTCTGGTTTTTCTTTGCCCCAACTTAATCCTTCTTGGAATGTACAACCGGATAATCCTCCCCATTGTGGGGTGTCAGTTGTGATCTGGAATCCATAATCGTGACCAGCATCGGGGATGCCGAATAAGTCTTCAAGATACGCTGTCTGTTGAATATAATTCTTAGGAACTCCTCCACCAACATAGATGACGCCAGTTTTAGAAGCCGCTTTCTTTATTTGGAATATTTCATAATTGTCTTGAATTTCATCAATAATTAATGGTTTCTTCCCGTGAGCAACTGCATTGATGTAATGCTGGGTTAAAGCAAGACCAAGCGAGCTATCATTTAAAGCTGGGACAAAAATCGGGACACCGTGTTCCCAGCAATTCCATATGACGGATTGCCTTTTAGCTTCGGATGCATTACTCTCCTGATTGACAAAGTTGCCCAACAAGTGAAGGAAAGCTCGGGAAGACATTGGTTTAGGACTCGCATCAGCTAATTTATTCGCAAATCGCATAACTATATCATCAAATTTACGGAATTTATCTTCATCCGCATAGGTATCATAAATTCTATCAATTCCAGCATCTCGTAATACTTGATCGTTAGCATGAGGTGATCCAATATAATGATGTTCTCCCAATGCCTCAACAAAATCGTGATACATGTTTGCTCCTGTACTGACAATGACATCAATTAATTTGTTTTGAACTAATGTAGAGATAATTCCTTTCATCCCGCCTGGAATCATCGCTCCTGCTAATCCAAGAAAAATTGTTGGGCGTTCAGGATCGCTGAGCATCGAAATATAGGTGTCAGCACATTGAGCTAAGGTTCTTGATTGAAATGAGGTCCTTCTAAATGCCTTTAATAGATCTGAAAAAGAATGAATATGATTTAAATCGATTGTTTGAATGGGTTCCTTCAATATATCATGTTTCATATCGACAGCTCCAATCATCGAAATCTCCAAGATGATACAGATATAAAAATGCTTTTTATAAAATGTAGCTTAACTATTTCTACGCGCGCGTGTATACATACCTTTAAACACGATTTGACTTAAGAAGGTGATGAAATGCTGAGACATCTTAATAATCAGGAGATAGAGGCGTTTCAGCGGAAAGGATATATGTGTGAGCATTTGTTGAGCCTCTATTCGATTATTGCCCAATATACTGCTTTACTCGATGATAATTTTCCGGTGTTTGTTAATGGTTTCAAAGAAGCTGATGTAATTTTTTTTGGCTTGAAGGATAGAAACGCGGGCAAAATAGAGAATCTCAAGGGAATAGAAAAACATGTTAATACGATTAATATCATCTCTCCGTTCCGGATCCAAGGAGAGAACATTATATCTAAGTATGTTGATTGGGATTACCACATACCGCTTGATGACTTTTCACTTGATTTAAAAGGTAAAGAGTATAAAAGAATCCGTTATCGGGTCAAACAAGCTGAAAAAGAGGGATACTATACTAAGATCGGCCGTGAATTGACCTCTAATCACCTCTATTTACTATCTCGATACCTGAATGTACATGAATTAAATCCATGGGATTACGAAGAAATACTCTCTCTTGAGCAATATTTTAAAGAATTTAACCATTGCTTAATGATCGAAGTTCATAATCAAGAAGGGCTTAGGGGTTTTGACATTGTTGATTTTTATGAGGACACAGCTATGATGGTCGTGCCGCTTGGCATATACTTACACCCGCGAAAAGTATCCGATTTCATGATGTATGAAGACATCAATTATGCAAAACAAAGAGGGTATAAAATTCTCGACATTGGTCCTAGTTGTTTAAACCCAGGGCTTCAGCGTTTCAAAGAAAAATGGTTTGCTAAACCAGCTCATCAATTTTTCGTGCAGTACATACATAAGGAGCATTCAACTAATTAGTCAAGCTTCTAGTTAGCGCGCGGATAATACGCGTGTGTAAACCTAAAATGGATTTGATCTAGCTAGCCAGTCCTCTATTCCAGAAAATATGTTTCCAGTTCAGGATAATAATAGGCAATACAAGATAATAAAAAGAGTTAAATGAAAGTAAGCAATCTTGTTACTGAAAATTGCATTCACCAGTGAATATACCTATGAACTGTAATTAACGCAAGTTCGTTGAATGCAAGTATTATTTACTAATTCAAAGAAAAGCTGAGGACTATGGTACCAAAAGAATTTTTTATTACCAGTGGCACAGCGTCTAGTCCCGTCTCTGAACTTAATGCTTTTGATCTCGCTCTTAAAAAAGCAGGCATTGCTCACTGTAATTTAGTAACTGTGACCTCTATTCTTCCAGAAAATTGTTTAGAAAGAGACAATATCAAGATTCCGATTGGTGCAATCACACACCTTGTTTTAGCAAGAATGGATGGTACTGAAGGTCAAAATATTGGTGCAGCAATCTCGTGGAGCTGGGCGAAAGACGGTAAGTGTGGGATAGTTGCTGAAACGCATGGTTATATGGATAAAGAGGCGTTACTAGAAATCGCTGAATGGAAAATTCAAGAAATGGCTAAAATTAGAGAAATCCAAATTGGCGAAATTCATTATCGCTGTGAAACCATGAGAGTCCCCATGGATAATTATGGTTGTGTGATAGCTGCTTTAGTATTCAAACCAGAGTCAACGTAACCCATCCTTTTCGTGGAATTCATCTATGTTTGATATCGATAAGGTCAAGATCATTCGAAATGTACAAGCAATAACCTATCCTTTCACACGCTACTTTGAAGGTTTTGAAAACGTTGAAGCAGTACAAAAGATTTTCAAAACTGAAACCGAACAAGTGCTTCAAAATCTTCAAGTCGAGTTTATTGGACGCAGAGGATATATGGGTGTGAGTAATCTCGATGGTCATCTAATGATTAGTTCGGAGTATCTACGAAAAGGTGATCTAATTGACATTTATTTAGATATTATTCATGAGCTGGTGCACGTAAAACAATTTATCGATGGCAAAGAACTTTTTGATCATAACTTTAGTTATGTTGATCGACCTACAGAAATCGAGGCATATCGCTATACAGTGGATGTTGCATTGAAAATGGGGCTCGAAGAAGAACGAATTTGTGATTATTTAAAGACAGAATGGATGAGTGAAGCTGATTTTCATGTGCTAATTAAGAACCTTGATTTGAACTGCTGCGATAGCTAGCTCCCTTTGAAATGTTCCCATCCACGAACGGGGATATCTCTCACAACGTGATTGGTCGTTAATGTAACTTTAGATTCTTTAATGACTTTACCTATGGGTATCAAGCGTCCTCCACAAGCGATGACTATATCATTTGCTTGAACCCAATTCTCAGGTCGAATTGTTACCACCAGTTCGTATTCTTCTCCTCCAAATAATGCGAATTCTTCGGGATTCATTTCATATTTATTTGAAAAAGATAATACTTCTTCTGCAATTGGGATATCAGTAATTGCCATACCTAATCCGGAATTATTTTTTAATTCATGTAGGCTTATTGCTAAACCATCACTAGAGTCGATAGATGATGTGATCAACTTTTTTTTAACTAATGCTTTACCTTCCTGCAATCGTGCTTTTGGCATTAGCACGCTATCTATAAGTGGTTTTTTCCAGGATTCTGTGATTTGTAAATCATGCAACAAAATATGTAGACCCGCACTAGTTTTCCCAAACATCCCTGTAACGGCGATAATGTCATCAATTTGTGCTCCTTTTCTTAACACAAGAGAGCTGGGGGATGTGATGCCAAAGACCATGAGGCTAATTATGAGGTCGTTACCTTCGCCTGTATCGCCTCCTATGATATAGGTGTCATATTCTCTGGCAGCAGCTTCCAATCCAATGCTTATCTCTTCAATATCTGATTTAGAATAGTGTCGAGGAATCGTGAGCGATACAAGTAAAGCTGAAGGATGTACTCCTTTAGAAGCAAAATCGCTAACATTCATTACTACTGCTTTTCTAGCTGCGTGTCTAAGAGTCATTGTGGGAGGGATATCTGTTGTTCCAACTAATGTATCAGTTTTTAATATAGCAATTTGCTTTGAGTTAATGAAGATACCCGCCACGTCGTCTCCAAAGGGAACTGCCATCTGAGGTGTTTTTCGGAACCGATTGGTTAACAATTTTATTATTTGGCGTTCTCCAAGTTCCGCTGCAGTGATCAAGCTTACCACACTTGTTCTTACAACAGATTATCGAGAAATAAAAATTGAACGATTGTACGCATGCATGTATGTACTGTTTCCCGACCAAGTGAGTGATATTAGAAAGAAGCATAGTACTAATCTATTTATTATCATGCAATACACTGTATTGGATCGAATTGGCCTGTGGACAAACGCGCCCGTGGAGTAAGAACGGTCTTCAGCAGTCTGCTCAGATAATCATGCAGTGTGCTCAGTTAGCTGCAGCTCTCGAGGTTAGTGCTTGGCCTAAACCAGGTAATGTTCATAGAACGGCGGATTTTTCTGACACTAAGTATGAGCACTTTATTGCCGGTTCAATCGCTTTAGGGCCTACAACTAATAAAGCTGCTCATAGAGGTATACTTGCTGGCGCACAAAGTATAGAGCTGGAGAGTATTGGGATTGGTTCACTTATTAAAGAAACAATTGAGAATGTTAAATCCTGGCACTCTGGGGGAAATACACACCTTGGCATAAGTCTCCTTTTTATCCCACTATCCTCGGCTGCGGGATTCTCTGTGAGTACTGTCGGTAAGATGACGTCTATGTCGCTTCGAAAGAATATTAAAACAGTTATGGAAGCTACCTCGATTAGTGATGCAAGTTATGTATATGAAGCAATAACTTTAGCAGGATCTGCTGCTGTAGGTAAATTAAAACAACCAAATCTACCTGATCTCTCCAATCAAGAAGCACAACAGGTCATACAAAGAAATCAACTGACGTTGTATGATGTAATGAAAGCGGCTTCAGAATGGGATAATATTGCGCGTGAATGGAGTACAGGGCTAGAAATATGTTTTAAAACAGGATACCCAACAATTGTCAATCTTTTTAAAGAAACTGGAAACCTTAATCTCGCCATTGTACACACTTTCCTAACAATTTTATCGAAGTTTCCGGACACCTTTATTGCACGAAAAATTGGAATTAAACAGACGCCTTTTGTTGAAGAAGCAGTTCGCACTGGCTTAAAGGCAACTCAGTGGGTTTCGGAGACTGCAAAGTCCATATTAACGATGGGTGGCTTAAATTCAAAAAAAGGAACACGAAAACTATGGAGTTTTGATAACAAACTCAGAAAAGCAGGTGGAGAACTTAATCCAGGAACCACAGCAGATTTAACCGCTGGGTCACTAATGATTGCTTTGCTTTGTGGATTGCGGTATTAGGCGAAAAAAGGGTAATGGCATTAAATCGTTTAACAAAAAAAGATATATATATTACAAAGTGGATTCATTAAAAACCCACGAAAACAAATTTGCCGAAAAATAGTTGATGAGGCAATGTCTAAACCCTTTTATGTTAAAATTTCAGTCCCAAAGGACCTCGCCGAAGTAGCATATGAAGCTCTTCAGGTTGCTCGCGACACTGGAAAGATTCGACGAGGTACTAATGAGACGACTAAGGCTATCGAGAGAGGTGTAGCCGTCATAGTATATATTGCAGAAGACGTCGAACCTCCAGAAGTCGTGGCACATCTCCCCATCTTATGTGAAGAGCGGAAAATCCCATACATATTTGTCCCTAGTAGATTCCGACTTGGTGAAGCGACGGGACTCGACGTGGGTTCAGCTTCCGCTAGTATTGTTGATCCTGGAAATGCTTCAGAACTGATTAAAGAAATCAGCTTAAAACTTGACTCATTAAAAAAAGAGGGATAACTCGGAAAAATGAGTTCCAGGGATGATTTAACACCTGCAGAAGTAATTCAAGTCATGACCAAAACAGGTGTTACCGGAGAAGTCAATCTTGTGCGAGTACGAGTCCTTGATGGGCGAGATAAAGGACGAATTATTACACGTAATGTTAAAGGCTCTGTTCGAGCTGGAGACATATTGATGCTTAGAGAAACAGAGAGAGAAGCAAAAAGAGCGTAATACCTCGATTAGCTGGTGAACATTGTGCCTCGAACATATGAATGTACCTTCTGTGGAGATGCTTTCCCTCAAGGACGGGGTATGATGTATGTTCGAAATGATGGAACGGTTTACTGGTTCTGTTCCAGTAAATGCCGTAAAGCCATGTTAATCTTTAAAAGAGACCCTCGAAAACTAAAATGGACAAAGCGCTATGAATCGAGATAGCTAATACCTATACCTTTATCTCGAGGGTTGAACTAGTCCGCTACTATATACTTATATTGGGATGAAATATGATTCTGGTCTTCCTTGGTCCACCAGGGTCGGGCAAGGGAACCTATTCTAAACGAATAGCTGACTTAACATGTGTTCCCCACATTTCAACCGGGGATATTTTTCGCGATGCCATTCACAACAACACTGCACTTGGCACGCAAGTACAAACATATCTCACAAAAGGAGAACTCGTCCCCAATGACATTACAACTCGGATCCTTCGAGAAAGAATCAACCAATCCGATTGTAAAAAAGGTTTTATCTTAGATGGTTATCCAAGAACACTACTACAAGCAGAGGCTTTAGACAACTTAGTTCATATCGACTTGGTGATAAATTTAGTTGCACATGAAGAAGTACTTATAACGAAATTATCTGCGCGTCGCATATGCGCACAATGTGGAGAAATTTACAATCTTGCTAATATCAATAAAATAATTGATGGCTTAAAATATGACATGCCTTCAATGCCACCCCTCAAAGCTGACGTATGTGATAAATGTGGAGGAGAACTTATTCACCGAAAAGATGACCAAGTCGACGTAATCACTCATCGATTACAGATTAACAATCATCAAACCAAACCGATCGTCGATTTTTATCGTTCAAAAGGAATCGTGGAAGATATAAACGTTAATTTGGGTTTCAAGAAGACAGTACCTATCATCATGAATACAATAAAGAAGCGCACATAGCCTTTTGTTCAATGTATTAAGAGGAAAATCAGTTGTCACGTTTCCGTCAGCCAATTGTATGCGTTCTCGGTCACGTTGATTCTGGAAAAACTACTCTACTGGATAATATCCGTGGATCAGTTGTTGCATCAAGAGAAGTAGGTTCCATGACTCAGCATATAGGAGCTAGCTTCTTCCCTATTGATACACTACAGGAAATCTGTGGTTCTCTCGCTCAAGGCATGGTTAGTAAGATACGAATTGAAGGATTATTAGTCGTCGACACCCCGGGACATAGTATATTTATGAATCTGCGAAGAAGGGGTGGATCAGTAGCAGATATTGCTATACTTGTTGTCGATGTCCTACGCGGATTTGAACCTCAAACACATGAAAGTTTGTCAATTTTGAAAAACCGGAAAACTCCATTCATTGTTGCTGCGAATAAAATCGATACAATTCCTGGATGGAAACCTCACAAGGTTACATCATTTAGTGAATCATACCAACAACAAGATCCATCGGTCAAGCGACAGCTTGACGAGTTACTATACATCATTATGGGGACATTTTCCCGTTTAGGAATTAATGCTGATCGATATGATAAAGTAAGGGATTTCTCAAAAACAGTTGCAATAACACCTGTAAGTGCAAAAACAGGAGAAGGAATTTCTGAATTACTTGCTATCCTCATTGGTCTAACTCAACAATACTTGGAGAAACAACTAACAGTTACTGAAGGTTCTGCCAAGGGAACTATTCTCGAGGTGAAAAAAGAGCCCGGACTTGGAACCACCATTGACGCAATCATATATGATGGAATCCTCAATCGAGGAGATACATTAATCATTGGAGGTGTTGAAAAACCTATTGTAACCAAAGCACGAGCTATTCTTTTGCCTAAACCCCTCGATGAGATGAGAGATCCCCGAGACAAATTCCTTCCAGTAACTGAAGTTGCCGCTGCTGCCGGAGTAAAAATATCCGCCCCAAATATAGAAGATGCGGTTGCTGGTGCACCACTATTTAGTGTACGAACAGGCGAGCCTCTAGATCCTTACGTTCAAGCGGTATCAGAAGAAATTGAACGTCTTCGGATTATTACCGATAAACTTGGAGTGATCGTGAAAACAGATACTCTTGGGTCCTTAGAAGCTTTAATTGGTGAATTGGAAAATCATGGAGTAGCAATCAGAATAGCAGATGTCGGAGGCGTATCAAGACGCGATGTCATTGAAGCGGCTTCAATTAAACGGGTATCACGTTTTCAAGGCGTTATTTTAGCGTTTAATGTACCCATTCTTCAAGACGCTGAGACTGAGGCACATATCCAGGATATACCTATTTTCCGTAACGATGTGATATATCGCCTTATTGAAGAGTATAATGATTGGGTTGAAATAGAACGAGACACAGAGTTGAAGATGCAAATTGAATCTTTAATTTTTCCAGGGAAAATCAAGGTATTACCTGGATTAATTTTCCGAAAAAGTAAACCTGCAGTTTTTGGAGTCGAGATTATATCTGGAAAGATACAGTCAAAATATAATTTAATCTCAAAAACTGGAAAAAGAGTTGGAGAAATTTCACAAATGCAAGACGAAGGTGAAACAATTTCAGCGGCGGAAAAATCTATGAAAATCGCTATTTCAGTAAGGGACGGAGTGGTTGCCCGAGATTTTAATGAAAACGATATCCTTTATGTAGATGTTCCAGAGCGACACGTCAAAGAATTTTTATCAAAGTATATAAGTGAAATACTGCCAGAAGATGTACAAACACTCAAGGAGCTCATTGAGATCAAGAGGCAACAAATTCCCCTATGGGCTTTGTAATAATCATA
>JAOZHK010000216.1 GCA_026014905.1 Candidatus Bathyarchaeota archaeon | reverse complement strand
CAATATTTCCATAATGAAGACGGTATCTATCAAAGATAGGAGTGGAATAATACTCCGCATTCTTTGGGAAAAATACATTACGGTGTGCTTTTAGAGCTGACGTCGGATCTCGAGTATGCTTGGATTGTGTGCATATGGGGATTTTAGGTGTTGAGCCTAAGGCAGACACCCGAATATTAACTAATTCAATTACTTCTTGACTAGGTGAAAACCCATATCTCCGGGCATGTTCATTGAGGAACGCTTGTTCAATTGCTTCGAGATCTGATGCAGTGATCATGTGACTGGGGACACTTATTTCAATTTCATAAGATTGTCCTTCAAACCGCAGATCAGCTGATCGGAGAATACGCTGTTTTTTGATTGAAAATCCTTCACGTTGTAAATCAGTTAGTCCCTGCTGCTGAAGTGCATTATATTTGTCGTTCAGAACATCAAGGGAAAGTGTATCAGAATTTTGGAGAATACTCAAAACATAGTCATGGCCAATATCAGCAACTAACAACCCATATGCTGAAAAGAGTCCAGGTGTTTCGGGAACAATAACTTGGTCGAAGTGAAGCTCTGCAGCTAAACGCCCCGCCACCATAGGCCCAGCACCTCCAAAAGCGAGAAGTACCAGATCCCTCGGGTCACGTCCCCGCTCTAAGGTGACAATACGCAGGGCACGCTGCATATTTGATATTGCAATATCGAGGATGCCATTAGCTGCATGGATACAGTCAAGTCCCAACGGATTAGCAATATTATTTTGGATCGCAGCAGTCGCCGCATTCGCGTTGATGACCATATTACCTCCTAGAAAATAGGTTGGGTTGATAATACCAAGAGCAACACAGGCATCAGTTACAGTAGGAGTCTCCCCCCCGTGAGGATAGCAGGCAGGTCCCGGGTCAGCCCCCGCACTATGAGGCCCGACTTTTAATGCACCACCTGCATCGATCCAAGCAATGCTACCACCCCCTGCACCAATTTCAATCAAGTCTATCATCGGTGTTTTTATGGGCCAACCACTTCCTCGGCGTATTCGACCAGTTGCAAGTTCACCGCCGACTTCAAAATCGGTAGTGACAGTGGGTTGACCGTTTTCAATGAGACAGACTTTAGCTGTTGTTCCACCCATATCGAGGGAAACCAAGTTTGGTATTTCGATATGCTGACCTAAATATGCTGCAGCGATGGCGCCAGCAGCTGGGCCTGATTCAATGATATACACGGGCTTCTCACGAGCCAGTTGGGACGTCATTGTTCGACCATTAGACTGCATAATCAGAAGAGGTCCTCGAAACCCTGTTTTAGAGAGACGTGCTTCAAAATTAAGTAGATAACGATTCATTAAGTTCAAAAGAAGAGTATTGATAAGAACTGTGCTCGAGCGTTCATATTCTCGGAATTCAGGAAGGACTTGATGAGATAAAGAAACGGGAATCTCAGGATAATCTGCATGTATAATTTGGGCTATTTGGATTTCATGTTCTGGATTTAAAAATGAGAACAATGTGCAAACAGCTATTGCTTCGACGTGTTCTTGCATTAATTCATGGGCAGCTTGATGCACCTCGGCTTCATTTAGAGGAATATGGATTACACCATTAGAAGTCACTCGTTCAGTGACTTCTTTTCGTAAGTATCGTGGAATAAGAGCGCGTGGTTTATTGGTGAAGAAGCTATATGGATCAGGGCGGATTTGTCGACCGATCTCAATGAGGTCACGAAAACCTTTGGTAGTGATCAAGCCAATGTTGGCGAGACCCTGGTTGCTGATCAATGCATTGGTTGCCAAAGTAGTCGCATGACTAATATATTCAATCGTCGATAACTTTTGGGAAACTTGAGTTGAGATTCGCGCTATACCGTGTGATGCGGCAAGTTCAGGCGCCTTAGGCGTCGATGGGATTTTAAGAAAATCAATCTGATTGTCGTGTAAAATAAGGATGTCAGTAAAGGTTCCACCAACGTCACAACCAATTTTAGATGATCTACTCATGTGATTTGGCCTCCGGAGAGTTGTGTCGGAGTTGAGTTGTTGCGTTCCAATTCACCGTCAAGGATGGACAGTCAATGATGACGCCATAGAATTGTGCAGCACGTGAAACCGTGATTTTTCCATTTCGTACATCCGCTAAAACCAGCTGAGGATCACGTTCTTGGGGATCACCATATCCACCGCCTCCAGGTGTCTGGATTGTTACCCGATCATTAGGCTTTAGAAGAATCGTGTGCTTCGACCATAGCTGAATCTCATTCTTGGAACCTGGATTCACAAGGTACTTACTGGGCTGCGCTGCAAGTCCATGAAAAAGCCCCCATGGGGCAAATCGAGTTCTGTCAGAGAGAACGGAAAATGTGACTGAATGGTTTTGAAAACAGTAATCACGTCGAAGTCCTAATCCTCCACGATACTTTCCTGGTCCTTCAGAGTTAGGCAGCAGTTCATAGCGTTCAATCAAGACTGGATACTGCAGTTCAATCTCTTCAATAGGGGCATTTTGTGTATTCGTTAAGTGATATTGAACAGCATCTATTCCGTCTCTATTAGGGCGAGCACCATAGCCTCCACCAACGGTTTCATAAAAAGTATAGAGATCATGAGTTTGAGGGTTGATTCCTCCAAAACTGATGTTACAGATAATACCTTTCCCTGCTGCACATACTTTGTGAGGTATTGCTTCCGCAAGAGCGAGTACAATAACATCACACACTCTTTGAGCTACTTCCCAGCACCCAGCTATAGCAGCTGGTGGTTGTGCATGAACCACGGAGCCTCGAGGAGCAATGATGTGGAGAGGTTGATAAAGCCCGTAATTGACGGGAATAGCAGGATCGGTAAGACATTTGAAGATATACGAAACGGCAGAGAGTGTTGAAGCCATTGTTGCATTCATTGGACCGGGTCCTTGTGGGTCAGACGAGGATAAATCAATGATTGCTGTATCATCTTGAATGGTGAGTTCTACCTCAATTTTAACAGGTTCGCGTGTAATACCGTCGCCATCTAAATAATCCGTAGCAAAATAACGGCCTGAGGGAATGTCTTGAAGAGCTGTTCGCATCCGTCGCTCAGTATAGGTTAGAATCGCATCCATATAGGTTCGAAGTGTTTCGGAATCATACTTGGTGAGTAAATTCTGAATACGTTGTAAGCCTAACGTATTCGCTGCTAACTGGGCACGATAATCGCCAAGTCGTTTCTTGGGTGCCCGGACATTTGCAAGGAGCATGGTGAGCATCTGATCCTGCAATTGATGGTGTTTGACTAATCGAAGAGGGGGAATGACTAGACCTTCTTGATAGATATCAGTTGAGTCACCGGGCACGCTTCCGGGAGACCGTCCACCAACATCCTGATGATGCGCGATATTGGCTACGTATCCATAAATCTGAGACTTGTGAAAGATTGGAGAGATTAATGCGATGTCTGGAAGATGAGTCCCTCCTTTATGAGGGTCATTCATGATCAATCCATCGCCTTCGCAAAGATTTGACAGCCCATATTCTTGAATGCTTGCAGGAACCATAGACACTAAAGCGCCTAACATTGAGGGAATGTGGAGAGCTTGAACAATATTTCGAAATGAGTCATCAAAGATTGCGCATGCAAAGTCCAGTCGCGTTTTAATATTGGATGAGTATGCAGCTTTTTGGAGACTAATCCCCATCTCTTCTGCTATGGATAATAGCTCATTGTGAATGAGCTCCAGAGTTATTGGATTGACCTTCACACGATCGCCCTCGGCTTTAAATCTCGTTTTCTATGCCCAGTTCATATGCTAAAAATACCTAATATATCATGTCGTGCGCGAGTGAAAGAATCCCTAAGACCAACATATCATGTCACTAAGACGAATGTAGCTGGCTAGCTTGCGGTAGTAGGAGAGAGCTTGGGCGTCTAGTTTTTAGGAGACAGGTGTTTTTGAGGGATCCTGTAAATTACGGCGCATTACGATCATATCAGGTCCATTATATTGTCCTTTGATGTATCCTTCAATCACGAAGCCATTCGTCGAATAAAGAGCGACAGAATCGACGTCAATTGTGGGTAGACTAACATCGATTGATAAGGAATTGGGTCTACGTCTCTTCACTTCGACTGTGAATCGTTCGATCAAA
>JAOZHK010000206.1 GCA_026014905.1 Candidatus Bathyarchaeota archaeon | reverse complement strand
TATCGCAAAGCGCTAAGACTGGGATTCCAACTAATGCGGCTTCCTTGACAGCTTGTCTATCGGCTCGTGGATCGGTAACAACCACCGCGTCGGCTTCGAGATGGCTTGAATGATTCGGATTTGAGAATAATCCCGGGAGGAATCTCCCGACAACCGGGTGGGTTTGTATGATTTCCGAGAACTTGATAACGGGGGTTCTACCGTAGAGCCGGGATGATACAACTATTACTTTGTATGGATCAAATTTTGATAGAAACTTTCCAGCGATTCGAATCCGCTCATCCGTCTTCTTCACGTCGAGTACAAACAATCCATCTGGACGAACTCGATAGATAAACGGTTCCATATCTTTCGTCTTGATCCGGGTACCAATATGGATACCCGCTGAAAGCAGGGCTTCTATTGGTAGTAATAGACTATCCTCAACTAGCACTTTTTCCGTGTCGGGTCTGTTTTCGTTTTCCGTCATGAATTATTACCTACGTTTCCAATAATTTATGTCGTAGTCATCTCGAAATATTTGATTATTTCATCAATAATGTCAACATTAGAAAGAATCATGCGGCGACAACAGTATCGGGTAATCCCTAACTCATCTAAGGCGTGTTTAGGGTTTTCGCCTCGATTGACTTTTTGTGCGAATTCTTCCCACTTATCGCCTATTACGCCTCCACATGAAAAACATCGAACTGGTACCATCATAATTTGATATATCTCCTTTAACGATAGGATTTCTGTTTTTTACGTCGAGCTCCCGGACCGCCAAACTTTTTTGGTTCTTTTCGTCGGGGGTCGCCCGTCAACATATAACGATCATACGTTTGTAATGAGTTACGGATAGCAGCTTTTCTAAACCATTTGGCAAGTCCACGTGCAACGGCAGTTCTCGCGGCTCCTGCTTGTCCAATCACGCCTCCTCCAGAAACGATGACATCGATATCAACTTCTTGTACCATATCGCCTAACACTAGCAGGGGTTCCATAATCTTCTTCTGAGCGATCTCAGGTGTATAAATCTCAAGTGGTATTTTGTTGATTCTCACGCGTCCTTTCCCTGCACGTAATGTAGCGCGTGCGATTGCAGTTTTTCGTTTACCGCTTTCAAGGATGACTCGTTTTTTACTTGACGCTCTCATATTTTTTCACTTATCAACCGATAATTTTTACTCCTGAACCTTTAGGGTTTTCTTGGACAAGAGCTTCAATTGTTAAATATCTTCCACCTGCTTGCTCGATTTTGTTACGAGCTTTAAGGGATGAGGAGACGGCGGCAATGTTTATTGTATGAGTTAATGATCCGCTACTTAGAATTTTTCCTGGAACAAGCGCAATATCATTCTCAGAGGTATACCGGTTTATCCGACTAAGATTGACTGCAACTCGGTTATGTTTACTCTTTTTCAGTTTCTGAGCAACACTATCCCATATAGGGGCTTGATATTCATTAGCTTTCCACGTAAGAAATTTGATCAATTCTATAAGTTGAGGATTTGTAGTTCTCGCACTCATTTTTCATCCTCACGCATGATTTGTTCAATTTGTTGGTAAAAAGTAATCGCTTTCTCTTTCAGGATGTCAATTGCGGTGAGAAAGATGGTTTCGGGAGCTAATGCTCCGGTGGATTCAATATTAAAAATATATGAATTTTTACGCCATTCAACTCGGATGGCGTCATCTGGACATATGTTTTCGCATTCTCTGCATAGATTGCAGTGATCATCATTTATGACCCTGAGCGTATCCCCACTCCCCTGTAGCACTTGTTTTCGACACGCATCGACGCATTTGTTACAGTGTGTACACTTTTTACGGTTAATACGTATGATTGAAGCGTATTTATAAGTACAGCTTGATGTAGGTTGCCATTTAGCATGGTTAATGCCTAAACCCAGTTTCGCATACGCTTCCAATCGAACATTTTGACCTTGGGCAAGTTTGATAATGGGAATGTTCTCATGCACAGGATGGATGTTGGGATCTGAAGATTGGAGTTCTTTGGAATATACACTACGGCTTCCATCACTTGCATCTGAATCTAAAGTCAGTGTTACACTACAATTGCTGCATCCTAATTCGCTATTACACGTACATTGATCAGGGAGAACATATGCTTCACTATCGGTCTTTAATGGAAGAAATCCTAATCGGTGAGCCAGCACTTCATCTTTGATAGGCGATGAGTTTTCGATAATGATCACATCATCAATAGCCATGACAGGTACTTCGGTCATCATTGTCCGTCTTAAGGAATTAGCTAGCGCGACGTCGAACCCGCTAATAAAAAAACGCAAATAATTCTCTTTCTTCTCAAGTATACGGGCTTTCACAAACACCAGGCCTCTTGTCTCTTCTTATACTCTTCGTCCTCGGCGACCACCTGGACGTCGAGTTCCGTCATGTGGTATTGGCGTGACTTCTTCAATTCTCCCAATACGAAGACCAGATCGGGCAATAGCCCTAATAGCGGGCTGAGCTCCAGGTCCCGGGGTCTTAAGACCATGTCCTCCTGGTGCACGCACTTGAATGTGAACCGCATTAATTCCCTTATCTTTCGCGGTTTGTGCTGCACTAAATGCCGCCTGCATCGCTGCATAAGGAGATGATTGATACCGATCTGCCTTGACAAACATTCCTCCCGAATAGCGAGCAATCGTTTCAGCACCACTCAGATCCGTAACGTGAACAATAGTATTGTTGTATGATGAGTAAATTTTCACAATCGCCCATTTTTCGCTTCGAACACTCACCAGTTATTCTCCTCCACTTCCATCAGCCTGAATTAACCCAGAATTCGCGAAAACACTGGACGCAGTATACTGGATATTACCTTCTTCATTACCTGAAACTAAATAGCTTGGTACTGTCACTTTTCTCTCTTTAATCGAAATATGGCCATGAACGATCAGTTGCCTCGCTTGATACGGGGTTCGAGCTAAACCATTTTTAAACACTAGGGTTTGAAGTCGACGGGCAAGGATTTGTTCCACCGAAAGATCTAAAACATCGTCGAGATCCGCGTTTTCTGGGATGACCCTGATAAAAGCTAATTTATTAATTAACTGTGTCTCAAGGACAGCACGTTCATCTTCAGGTTGAGCCAGTAACTGACGTGCCAGAGTTCGATATTTCGAAATCAAATGATGGTGACGCCAGAGTTCTCTTTTATTTCTAAGACCATATTCACCCAATAATCTTAATTCTGTGGATAACTCTGTCTTAGACCACGGGAATCGGGGGGCCTCATATTTTTTGCGTTGTCTTTTAGGATCTCCCATATCGTTTTCTTCCTATTAGCTGCGTCTCATTAAAGATCTCCGCCGAACACTTACCACTCTTCCTGACCGTGCAGTCGTCTTAGTGCGCTGTCCGCGAACTTTCAATCCAAGGCCATGACGAATGCCTTTCCAAGAACGCGTCTCTCGCATTACACTAATGTCTGCTTCCGTTTGAAGTGACAAGTCGGGACCTATGACCTGACGATCCTTCCCCGTTTCCAGATCTTTCTGGCGATTAGTGAGCCAAGATGGTATACCAAATTTTAATGGATCATCAAGAACTTGCTCGATTTTCTGTACATCAACGCTTTTCATGTAGCCGACTCTGTCGACATGCGATAGTTTAGCTGCTTTAATAATGGCTTTTGAAAAATTGATGCTAATCCCTTTAATCTTAGTTAACTCATACACTATATTTTCTGATCCTTGTAGATCCGTATCTTTAATTCGTACGATGTACTGGAATTCTGACAATGATGCTTGTTCCTCATTTCGTAAAGTGAATCACGTTCAGTCGAAAGTTGTCAACAACACATGGAACATGGTGTTTTTAAATCTTGCGTAAAAACCAACTAGCCTGCTAGTATTCGACTCTTTGCTTTCACAATCCTAAATCGTGGTCGGGTGAATGGTACTTTTGGAGAATTATGAGTTTGGTCGCTACTTTGATGGCTTCAATTAAACTTAATGGATTTGCTATGCCTTGCCCTGCAATATCGTGAGCTGTCCCATGATCTACTGATGTTCGGATAAATGGTAATCCAAGTGTGACCGAGATAGTGCCATGAAAATCTAAAGTTTTGGCAGCGATGTGCCCTTGATCATGATATAAAGATAAAACAGCGTCAAATTGGCCTTCAACGGCTTGATGAAACACAGAATCCGCCGCAATCGGACCAATAGCAATGATGCCTTTTTTTCGTAGGAGGTTTATTGCAGGAGTTATTTCTCTTTCTTCTTCTGAACCAAATAATTGCTGATCTCCGGCATGGGGATTAAGAGCTGCGACTGCAATTCGGGGATTCGGGACTCCAATTTTCTTTAAAGCGTCATCGATTTTCAAAGTAGTTTCTACGATGTTCTCTCGTGTCACATGTTTGATGGCATCTGAAAGTGATAAATGACGAGTTAGGAAAAAGATTCGGGCTCCCCTAACCCAAAACATAGTTAAAGGATCTTGCACGTTAGCTAAGTCGGCAATCATTTCTGTATGACCAATATGTGAACTACCTGCAAGATGGATCGCTTTCTTGTGAATAGGTGTTGTGACAATTGCATCGACCTGTTGATTCAAGGCAGCTTCTACTGCTTGATGAATGTAGTCGAGAGATGCTCTCCCTGCTGCAGCGCTGATGAATCCTGTCTGAATTTCTGTATTATCAACATTGTTTAAATCAATAACTTCAATGACTCCTTCTATTCCTTGAATTGATTCGATACTCGTGATCGATTCAAAGACATAACTTCCATTCAGTGTTTGGGCGATTTCTTTAAGCGTATTCAAGTCACCGATAATGATGGGTTTACACACTAGGTGGATGGAGGGTTCTCGGAGAGATTTCAGGGCAATTTCAGGACCGATACCTGCAGGATCACCCATAGTTATCAGAATAGTGGGACGAAAACGCTTAGTTGGATCTGTTTTATCATCCATTATTTACAACGCAAAGAGTGATTAATGTAAATGTTGGCGCCGGGAGCGGGATTTGAACCCACGAGGCCTCAAAGGCCACAGACTTAGCAGGCTTAAGCACTGTAATGATACATCTGCTCCCTACCAGAATCCCCGTCTAATAGGTTTAACGATTGACTCTAGGATATCCCGGCTTTTTTTGCTCAGTAGATAAAGAGGGTTCAAAAATAAAAACTCTTCTTCAGTGGGATCGAAACCCATAATCTTTATACTTTTCCAGTTTGCCATATGAATTTGAGTGATGAGTCAAAGTGGGAGCTAGGGGTTCCCTTAGAGGCTTTGCTTCGACCGCAAACCCCCTATATGGCGGACGATGCTGGGGTGAGGCTTCTAGGCTTCATCAATATGGTATCTAAACTCGTTGAATTCCCGTCCTTTGGGGCCCTCGGTTATGGGGCAATCTTCGGAGGAAGTTTGTTTCCATATTCGTCGGGTGAATCTGGCCAGGATCGGAAGAGAGCAACCTAAGCCTAAACGTTGGGCGTTCAGAGGAGTGCGGGGAGGAGAGCTGAGATATCGGCTTTGATGGAAAACCGGCTGTCGATCTTCAGTGACTCATCACTCGCTCTTACTTACCTGCTGAATTTGGATGTTCTTTATCTGGAGGAGACTTATTGAAAGTCGCGATATCAGGAAAGGGTGGTGTTGGTAAAACTACTTTAGCGGGAATATTAGCCCGCACATTTGCGTGGAAAGGCTATGATGTTTTAGCGATTGATGCAGATCCCAATGCTAATCTGGCTATCAATTTAGGATTCCCGTTAGCTGAGGCCCAGCAAATCACTCCTATCTCAGAGAATGATATACTGATCGAGGAAAAAACGGGGGTGGCGCCCGAGTCTTATGGAGGAGTATTTCGTTTATCATTCAAAGTTAATGACATTATACAGAGATATGGTATCCAATCACCTGAAGGCATTAATTTATTAGTTATGGGTGTGGTTCGAACCGCTGGACAAGGTTGTATGTGTCCCGCGAATGCTCTTATCCGCGCGATTCTCCGCCATGTCATATTGAAGAGAGATGAAGTGATCGTTATGGATATGGAGGCAGGAACCGAACACTTTGGAAGACGAACTGCAGAACACGTTGATGTGATGTTAGTCGTTGCGGATGCAAATCTGAAAGCATTGGAAACCGCGAAAAACATTCTTACTCTTTCAAAAGAACTAAATGTTCAGCAAGGGTTCATCGTGGGAAATCGAGTACTCGATACTTTTGAGGCTGATATGATTCGAAGTTATTGTGAAACCAACCACTTACCGCT
>JAOZHK010000202.1 GCA_026014905.1 Candidatus Bathyarchaeota archaeon | reverse complement strand
ATATTGTTCCAATTACATTGGAATTGATATCTCAGAGACAATAATTAATAGAAATAGAGTTAAGAAACCAGGATGGACGTTTATTATATCGCCTGCTGAGAATTTTATTCAAAATATTAAAAGTATGTGTGTTTTTTGTTTTGACTTACTTTTCCATATTATGGATTCAAATATTTTTATCAAAATTCTCAATAATATCTGTAAGTACTCAACAGATTATGTATTTATCTATACTTGGATAGAGAATCCATTTACAAAAAAATTTTGGTTAAATAAGCTCGTATCAGAGTTAAAGAGACTAAATATTATCGGTGCAGGATTAGCATTTAAAAATGCTCTTTATCCCAAATATACTGATGGAAAATACCAATATTTCCGGTCACTTGAGAAATTCAATTTTGTGTTTGCTAAAAATGGCTTTAAGCTAATCCAAAAAAGAAAGAATCCTGATGATATTGGTGGAATGTATATTTTCAGGAAAATGGATACTTAACGCGTACACACATATAACTAGTTATGAACAATATCCATTATCTCAGTTACAATTTTTTTTTCTCTAATCTGAATGGTGAAAGAACCTATCATATTTCTAGCTTCAACTCCTTTGTTCGATTTAAGCGCTGTAGCTATGGCTTTTGCAGTTGCTTTTGGTTGATTAATAGGTGTATAAAAACCTGAATTTCCCACAAGTTCTGGAAGAGCGTACATCCGTGTTACAACTGGAACGCAACCACAAGCCATGGCCTCCGCTAAAGAAACTCCAAAACTTTCATGATATGATAATTGACAATAAACTTTAGCTTTACGATAATAATCTAGCAAATTATTATCATCTACAAAACCAGTAAATGTAATGTTTAAGCCAGCGATTTCTTTTAATTTCTCAACTGAATCATCGTATTTTCCAATTATTATAAACGGCACATCAACTAGGTAGTTTGCTGCTTGAACAAATGTTATTAATCCCTTTCTTAGGATTGTAGAAGTAGATATTACTCCAACTGTTATTACAAGATTATTTTTTGTCCCACTAGGTGAAAATTTTTGTAAATCAACTCCATTATATACTAATATTAAGTTTTTTGGTTGAACAAAGTTCAAAATCTGTTTCATGCTCGATCTTGACACTGCAAAAATTTTGTTGGCGTGCCTTAGTATGATACTTACTCTAAAACGACCTACTCTCGACAATAACGCTCCATAATTTATCTTTGGTGTATAAGCAACTTCATAACCACCAATTACAATTATGGACTTTTTGTGAAGAAATATACAGATTAGTACGATAAAAAACGCATTTAAATTGGCGAACCAAGAGTAAACAACATCAGACCATAATATTTCCTTAATGAGATGAAAAAAAACACTTAAATCTCTGCCTGGGCGAGGCATAAGAAATGTATCAATCTTCAAAGTTTTAACTGTGAAATGTTTTTTGAGTATACATAAATCTTGCATTATGAATGATGATAGGACTGAGTAAACAAAGAGGATTCTAATCGATTTTTTATTTTTAATAGCTTTCATCGAATCGGACTCGTCTTAACGCGCGCGCTTAATGAGTCAACAAGGGCGGTTAAAATTGTTACTTACCATCCAGACTATAGCAAATTGTAATATATTTGTCGGTCTATTTCTTTCTGGGGAAATTGAATATTAAAAATATTCTAAGATATTGGACCTATTTCAAGAGAGGACACAGTACCTACCTAGTATTTTTCATGAGTTTTACAAATTTTATGGTCATCCAATTCAGATTATTAATTGAGTATATTCCTCTTTTGGATACCACGCGCGCTCGTATACTTGAAAAGTGGTTGTCGATATAAGGACAAAATAATGTAAATCACTCTTTGCACTGCTGAACCAATCTCTACTAGATCGAAGTTGTTAAATTGAATTCAAGACAACAATTACGCATCGTTGCATTGATAGTAGCTCGTAACGAGGAAGTTCATATAGCTAGAGTACTATCCGCTCTCGCAAATCAAACGCTTCCCATTCACCAAATTATATTAGTTGACGATGGTTCAATCGACGAGACCGCCAATATCGGCACACGCTTAGGTTGTTATGTGATATCGTTACCATTTCATAAAAATAACCTTGTAGGCACTCCAGAGTTAGCTGAACGATGGAATAGTGGGCTGACCGTTGTAATGCAATACTCGCCCGATTATGTGCTTCTCTTGGGTGGGGACCATGTTCTCCCAAAAAATTATATTGAAGAAATAATCGCTAAGATGAACGATAACCTCGTGATAGCGAGCGGAAGCATAGAAGGTGAACCATATTCTGAGAATGCTCCCCGTGGGTCTGGACGGATTGTTAATACAGCTTTCTGGGTTCAAGCTAATCAAATGAAATACCCCATCAGCTATGGATGGGAGAGTTGGCTTGTCTATAAAGCTCTACAAATGGGATATACAACCAAATGCTTTCGAGAAATACGTACTAACATTGAAAGACAGACGAGCCTTAGAAAATCAAAATTACTTGGAAAAGCTATGTATGCGTTAGGATACGATTGGAAATATGCATTTGGAAGATGCTTTCTAACATTCTTCAAATCACCTAAAGCAGGTGTTGAAATGCTATGGGGGTGGCGGGTACATCAGGGTGTTCAGCGACTGGATGTGGCTGACTTTGTAAACGATCTGCAACATAAAAGATTTTGGAGACGAGTTTGGGCCTTCCTTAGGAAAGGGGGTAGAAAGTGAAGTCACAATTGTGTCGAAGGCAGGATGTCGACAATTTTGTCGCCTTAAAATGGCAAATGCGCGCGTGAATGCCAAATATACGTGAGCGAGCCAAGACGTCAACTTTACTCCACTATTGTATCATAAGAGATCTTCAGAGCGCATGTGAGACGTTGGAATTGCTCGTCGGTCATGTGTTCCGTTCGTAGGTATTCGAGTATCTGTGGCTCGGTCAGCCCAAGGCGCCGGGCTTCAGCAACAGTATATTGAAAGGCTTCAATCTCTGTTGGGCGATCTACATATGTGTAGTGGGGGTCGCGGAGTTCAATTCCGTCCAGGAATTGTCGGACATGGACGAGTTCGTGGATGATGTCTAAATAGAGATCGATGAATCGTCCGGTGTTTAAATAGTGGGCGTTGATGCGAATATGCCCATCCTCGCTACTCACGCCCATATATCCGCGACCACTCCGAAACTCGATGCGGAGTTGCTGGAGCACGTCCTCGGTTTGGGCGCCAAACAACCGCTGCACAGCTTCCACGTGTTCAAAGCCCTGAAAATAGTCCGTGAATGGCAAGGTCAGCACCTTTGCATCCCGTCGGATGTTGACAGTGAGGGCGATCGTCATGAGCATCAACTGTGCATATTTCGCAGGATAAACTGCACGCTTCTATAAGTGGTTTTCTCTTTACAATTATTCCTTGTGTATGGATTTCCGGGTTCCCGGAACTCTTTAATGCCGACACTCGAATTGATACAATCATTTATGGTACGACAAAAGAGAGGGAATCAGTATGTATGTTAACACGTATACTAACGGGGTGATCGGTCCGCATGCACCAATGACGGGGCCGGTCGCTGATGGTGACCGCATCACATTTCTCACGGCCCCGGGGTGCTGGGGTCCAATGATTACTCCGACGTTACGGGGAGGCCACGAAGTCTGTACACCGGTGCGGATCGAGAATGCAGAGATCGGGGACGCCGTCGCGATCTCGATTGAACAGATCCGAGTAGTTTCACAGGCCACTGCGTCAGGTGTTGATCAACCATTAGACGCGGCGTTTGTGGGCGATCCCTTTGTGAATAAACGCTGTCCCACGTGTCGAGAACCGTGGCCACAGATTCACGTGCAAGGTATCGGAGAAACAGCGATTCGCTGCGTCCATTGTGGTGGTACCGCAACACCATTTCACATGGTTGAAGGGTATACAATGGTGTTTGATGAGACTCGGCGTTTTGGGGTGACCGTGAATCGCAATGTAGCGACACGAATCGCGAAGCAGCGGAGGCAGTACGCGGTAATCCCCGATGCGTCGCAACAAGTCTCGATTCTCCTGTTTGGCCCAGCGGATCTGGTGGGGGTCACGTCGCGTCTGCGCCCGTTTATGGGGCAGCTTGGCACGGTTCCTGCCGTGGATATTCCGGATTCGCATAATGCGGGGGACCTCGGGGCATTTCTCATCGATGCTGCACATCCCTATCGGATCACTCAGGAACAATACGCAAGAGACTTGACGGATGGTCATTTGGATATTGATGCAGTCCAAGCGGGGGCTATTCTCCTTGCACCGGTAAAGGTGTCTGGTGCCGGGATTTATGCGGGGGATGCGCACGCGATGCAAGGTGATGGTGAAGTCGCGGGGCATACGACTGATGTCACGGGAGAAGTGACCGTGCAGGTGAAGGTGCTGAAAGACCTTCAGCTTGAGGGACCGCTACTACTCCCCCAGGCTAGCCAGTTACCGCCGTTAGCCCGCCCGTGGGACACCTCTGAGTGGAGCCACATCACAACGCTCGCTACACAGTATAACATTGAGCCTGAACCCGTGGCTCCCGTACAAATTATTGGATCTGCGCCCACGATCAACGAGGC
>JAOZHK010000181.1 GCA_026014905.1 Candidatus Bathyarchaeota archaeon | reverse complement strand
AAAATTCATCATGCTCAAACCATCTATCTACGATTACATCAAGAAAATGCGTCATGCTACTCAGGTGATTTATCCAAAAGATATCGCCTTAATCGTCACTTACACAAATATTGGTCCAGGAAGCCGTATCATCGAAGCGGGGACGGGCAGTGGAGTGTTAACGACCGCGTTAGCATATTATGTCAAGCCTACGGGAAAAGTCTATAGCTATGAGTACCGCCCCGACTTTCTTGCCATTGCGCGTAAAAATATTCTGCGTACCGGGCTAAATTCATATGTAGAATTACGAGAACAGGATGTTACTGAAGGTTTCACAGTCACAAATGTTGATGCTGTCATACTTGATCTAGCCACGCCCTGGCTTATCGTGCCCCACGCTGCTGCAGCCCTCAAGGTTGGAGGACGCTTTCTTTCGTTTAGTCCAACGATCGAACAAGCTGTAAAAACCACGACAGCTTTGTATACTAAAGGTTTCATCAATATCGAAACCGTAGAAACTATTTTACGACGAATGAAAGTCAAAGAAGGGCAGACTCGCCCTGAAACGTTGATGATTGGACATACAGGCTATATCACTCATGCTCGAAAGATTCACTAGCTCGATAAGCTAATGAATTTCTCTTTTCTCTAGCGTAAAGTGTCGATTTTTTGGTGCACTAAACGATTTGTTAATGTGGGGTCCGCTTTTCCTTTTGTTGCACGCATCACTTGTCCTATAAGGAAATGAATGGCTTTTGCATCATCGAGTGCGTCAATCACCGCTTGAGGATGTTGTTCAAAGACTTGATTGATTATTCGTTGAAGTGTTCGGGAGGATGCAATTCGGGTGAGTTCTTCCTTTTCCACAATCATACGGGGAGATAGGTTGGTTTGAATGATTTTTGGGATGAGTTGTTTCGCTATTTTACCACTGATGGTACCTTCATCGATCAGCTGGAGTAATTCGACAAAGGTTTTTGGGGTTATTTTGGATTCAGGTAGTGTGAGAGTGAATTGATGTAACCATCGTTGAATGTCTCCCATAATCCAATTACTGACGATTTTTGGGTGAGGATAGAGTTGCACACATTCTTCAAAGAAGTCAGCCAGTGATTTTTCGCGGGTGAGCACGGTAGCATCATAGCTTGGAAGTGCATATTCTTTAATGAATCGGTTTCGTCGTAAATCAGGGAGTTCGGGTATTCGTGAGGCTAAGTTTGTGATCCAAGAGTTGGAGATGACGATGGGTACAAGATCTGGTTCTGGAAAATAGCGGTAATCATGTTCCGCTTCTTTGCTGCGCAAGGATATTGTTGCTCGTCGTGTTTCATCCCAGTGACGTGTTTCCATATCGACTGCCTGTCCTCGGAGTACCAGGGATCGTTGCCTTGTTATCTCGAAACCCAAGGCACGTTCCACTTCTTTGAATGATGAGATGTTCTTAATTTCCACCCGTTTGCCTCCGGATAAGGAAATATTCGCGTCACAGCGCATACTGCCTTCATATTGACCATCCGAGATGCCGAGATGTTCCAGGATTGATCGAAGTTTTTGGAGAAAGAGGCGCGCTTCTCGCGGTGAGCGCAGATCGGGTTCAGTTACAACTTCTAATAAGGCGACTCCTGCGCGATTATAGTCAATGAGGGTGTAGGGCGATAGGTCGATCGAGCCCAAATGTACGAGCTTGGCGGGGTCTTCTTCTAATTGAAGTCGGGTGATTCGAATCTTCCGATCTTCATGATCGACATGAATTGTGATGCTGCCACCGACGGCGATAGGGACACCGCCTGCTTTATCATATTGAGAAATCTGAAAATTTTTCGCCATGTCAGGGTAATAGTAATTTTTTCGGAAAAAATACGATTTTTGCGAGACTGTTGAGTTGAGAGCTGTTGCCAGTAGTATTGCATCCTCGATTGCTTTTTTATTTACGGTTGGTAAAGCACCTGGAAGCCCGAGACACGTGGGGCAGACATGGGAGTTAGGTGGATCGCGCCGATAGGCTGTAGAGCATCCACAAAAGAGTTTCGATTTGAGATTGGTAAGTTGGACATGCACTTCAAGGCCGATTTGAATACTGTCGTCAGGTACATCAGTGGACATCGGATTCAGTCTCATTTGATTAACTGAGTGTTTTGGCTATAGCATAAAATCTGGAAAATTTAAAGTTATTCACTTTCATAACTCAAAGACACTATAGCATACTATTGATGGGCGAAAGCTATATTTCTCGCTAGCAAGCTAGCAATAGAGGGATCCAACTAATGCAACGACAATACCCATCACAACCGCTGATCGGAGTCGGTGCGATCATAATGAACCGCAATAAAATGTTGATTGTGAAGCGCGCGAATGAACCAGCTAAAGGATTATGGTCCGTTCCTGGAGGAGTTGTTGAATTGGGAGAACAACTGCATGAGGCTCTTAAACGAGAAACGAAAGAAGAGACAGGACTTGAAGTGGACATTGAACGCCTTGTAGATGCCGTGGACAACATTGTATTCGATGAGGAGGGACGAATTCAGTACCATTACGTATTACTCGATTATCTCTGTCGACCGCGTGGTGGAGTATTGAAAGCTGCAGATGATGTTCACGAAATACTATGGGTCCCTCTCGAAGCACTCCAGTCACTACCCATAACGCCCTCATTGAATCGTGTAATTGCTAAAATAGGCGAATAGCTATTTTCGCTGCATCACTGCTCGCACAGTCGAAATCAGTTTCGCGGCTGTCAAGTCATAAATCTGTAAGAGCTCGTTATCAGTTCCAGATTCAGTAAAGATATCGTTAACACCAACACATTCCACTGGCACTGGATAATTTTGGACCACAACTTCTGACACTGCACTCCCTAGTCCTCCAATAATGGAGTGCTCTTCAGCCGTTACAATCGCTCCTGTTTCTCGGGCCGCCTTACAAATAGCTTGAACGTCGAGGGGCTTGATTGTATGCATATTCAAAACACGGACATGAATATTTTCGGTTTTAAGCGCTTCAGCTGCGTTTAGGGCTTCAGCTACCATTAGGCCATTACTGATGATAGTCACATCATTGCCTGATGTTAATTCAATTGATCGTCCAATTTGGAACTGAAGCCGTTGACCTTCAAAAGTATAAGGCTCGTCATAAATCACGGGGACCGGTGTACGTCCGAGTCGCATATAGACGGGTCCAGAATAATCGACCATCGCACGAACGGCCTCCGCAGTTTCAGGTGCATCAGCAGGCACCAGCACCACCATGTTCGGAAGAACTCTCATGATCGCGATGTCAAAGACTGTATGATGAGACGCGCCATCGGGGCCTACCGTAATCCCGCTGTGGCTGCATACTAACTTAACATTTAATCGTGTATATGCAATAGATTGACGGATCTGATTAAATGCCCGCTCTGTGCCAAATACTGCAAAAGTACTCGCAAATGGGATTTTCCCACATGCTGCCAACCCTGCAGCGATTGTAATCAAATTAGCCTCTGCAACCCCACAGTCAAAGAATCGCTCAGGAAAGGCTTGAGCAAACCAAGCAGTCCGAGTTGAACTGGAAAGGTCAGCATCCAATACAACAATGTCTTCTCGTGCTCTGCCGAGTTCCACTAGAGTCTGTCCATACGCATTACGTGCTGCAGCTTTAATACGCGTCTTAGCCATTCACGTCACCGAAAAATCAGGAATCATCAGTTCATTCCTCGCACGATCCATTTCTGAGGCAGACAGTGCACGACCATGATATTCTGGTTGATCTTCCATGAATGAGACTCCTTTGCCCTTAATGGTATTCGCAATAATAATCTTCGGTTTTCCGGTGAGTGTTTTTACGCTATCAAATGCACGAATGATTTGATCGATATCATTTCCATCGAGTAGCTCAATAACATCCCAGCCAAAAGCTTCCCATTTCGCAATGAGGGGATCTAGCGCGATGATGTCTTCGGTAAAGCCAGCGATTTGGAGTTTATTTTTATCGAGAATCGCAATGAGGTTATCGAGGTTGTAATGCGCAGCGAAGAGGGCTCCTTCCCAGATATTACCTTCCTGAATTTCTCCATCGCCCATCATGCAATATGTTGAGAACTCTTTGTTATCGAGGCGAGCTGCAAGAGCCATTCCACATGCCACGGATAATCCTTGACCAAGGGAACCCGTTGACATATCGACCCCTGGAGTGATTCGCATATCGGGATGGCCCTGCAATATACTCCCAGGCTTACGCAGTGTCCATAAAGCTTCTTTGGGAAAGAAGCCTTTTTCAGCTAATACGGTATACAGAGCGGGGCAGACATGTCCTTTCGAGAGAATGAAGCGATCTCGATCTTCCCATTGGGGATTATTGGGATCCACGCGCATAATGTAATAATACAAAACCGTGATGATGTCAATTGCAGACATGGAGCCTCCGGGATGACCCGAACCTGCAAGAAACGTCATTTCAAGAATCTCGCGGCGAAAGAGCTTAGCTTTTAATTCAAGGTCCTGAATTAATTGTTCTCTGTCACCCGCCATCTTTCGGTTCCTCAGACGTTAGGAGACTAATCGTCTTATCTTTTTAAGATTGTCCTCGATCCGCCGATTTCCAAAAATCGCGGATCCCATAATCAATAGGTCAGCTCCTGCTTCAACAGCGGAAGGAGCCGTTTGGGCATTGATTCCTCCATCGACCGCGAGCTCAATCCTGAACCCCGATGTATCGATTACTTTTCGAGCTGCTGCAATCTTGGTGAGCATCTGTGGAATAAAAGATTGTCCACCAAAACCAGGTTCCACCGTCATAACAAGGAGGATGTCAATCATGGGAAGAAGATCGGTGATTTGAGAAAGAGGTGTCGAAGGATTAAGGGCGATGCCACTCTTCAGCCCAGATGCTTTGATGGTTTGGATTGTAGAATATAGACCATGTAATGTTTCAACGTGAGGAAGAAGAAAGTTAGCTCCTGATTCAACATAAGGTTGAATAAAACGATTGGGTTCTTCCACCAGGAGATGAACGCCAAAAGGAAGCTGTGTACATGTTCGGAGTTTTTTGATAATCATTGGTCCGATTCCTAAGTTAGGAACAAAGTGACCATCCATCACATCGATATGGATAATATCGGCTCCACCCTCTTCTGCTCGAGTAACATCTTTACCTAACTGAGTGAAATCAGCAGAGAGAATTGAGGCAGCAATTTTAACCACAACACTCCACTCCATTCGTAGCTATATGATTCGTATAGCCTTCAAATAATAGATCGTGTCCTAATAAAAGCCTTTTTCGTTGTACCTCTAGCAGAGACCTACGTACGCAACACGACGATTCATAAAAAAGAGGGATAAAAAGAAGCGCTTATTAAAGGATTAGCGGCACACTGCTGTCAAATTGGACACGGGAACAAGGAAAAACATTCACTGTGGCTTCGTCTCCATGTAGTGCATGAAGTTTAGTAACCACGTCATCCCACTGTTTAAGCCAATTCACACTTTCGCTGTACCGTAACATGTTCCGTTTCGCAATCTTTTGACTCCAGACAAGAATGTTTTCTGCTTGCTTAACAGGCCAGAGTCGATTCGGATAGTTATGTAACCGTGCCCAATAACCATCGGAATAGCCTCCAGAGCCAAAGCTTTCCACCGAATAATGCGTTAACCGCCAACCCGGCGTATATTGATGAATACCAACAGCTGATCCATCTTGGCGAAGAGTACTTTGAGCCGGCCACCAATCAATTCCTTGCTGAGCTTGAAGGTAACTGTTCACAACCACAATATCAGCTTCCTTCTGGGGCAATTGTGTGGCATGAAGTTGGTGACTATATTTAATGGCTTCATGCCAGGAGTCATCCATATCCCCTGAGTAAAGCCCGACAAGGTCGCGTTTGTCATTATAACAGCAGTTTATGACGAAGTCGATGCTCGCCATTCGTCCAGCTTCTTGCATATCAGCTCGACCATCATTTCCTTTTATTCGCCAGATACCTTTTGCCGAAGTACGTCCGATGGTTTGATGGTTCCATGCAATTGTATCAAACGCAGCCACTCCAGGGATAACATGTTTACCTGAGCCACCGCATCCTGCGAAGGGGTGTTTTTTAATGCCACAGACTACAATTCGGAGATCTGCTTTAGCGAATTCAGCATCGACGAGTAAGGGAGTACCGCGACTGGTTTTACCTAAGTTGGTATGATTCTTGAATGCATTATGATTCACGCAATCGAATCGCTGCACCATGTCCCAACCGACTTTACGACCATATGCGTCCATGGTCATAGCGGCATGTAAACCATAGGCACCCATGATAAAGATTTGATCATCTGAAATTCCTGCTTTGTTGAGTTCGTCCATGATAAAGGGAAAAACGCGGTAGGCTGGAGTTGGGCGTTCGAGGTCATCACAGGTAACAACGATCTTACCATGTTTTCCACGGGCTAAGTCTTGGAGACTAGGACTTCCGATTGGCTGCATTAGAGCATCCCGGATCGCATCATCGGACAGTGGAGGTGCAGCATGCCCCTTCATCGACACAACATTAACATTCCAAGAATCGGGGAAAGAGACGGTAGCCTCCCGGTCATAATGTTCATCGACTCGCATCTTTACTGACGTCATTTTTATCTTGCCTCATCTAATTGTATCACATTGAATCTCATTAATACTTTTTTGGGTTAAACAATCGATCCCTTGAGCGGATCAATTGACGAGAAACCGGGTTATTGTGCTAACCACTACGATGAAGCACACGTGAAAAATCTAAATAGTCTCTCTGCCACAAGAACTATGACTGAAATTGACTGACGAAGAGTTAATCAATATATATCGTAAAATGATATTGATCAGATCTTTTGAAGAACGTGTTGGCGAATTATACGCTGCGAAAAAAATTCCGGGATTTCTGCATTTATATGTTGGAGAGGAAGCCGTCGCGGTAGGTACCTGTACCAATCTTCGGAAAGACGATTGGATTACTAGTACTCATCGAGGCCATGGTCACTGTTTAGCTAAGGGTGGAGAGCCCAAATATATGATGGCTGAGCTGTTTGGAAAGAAAACAGGTTATTGTAAGGGTAAAGGTGGGTCAATGCACATTTCTGATTTTAACAGGGGTATCTTATGTGCCACGGGCATTGTAGGGTCAGGGTTACCATTAGCCACGGGTTGTGGGTTATCCGCGAAATTACGTGGAACAGACCAAGTAAGTGTGTGTTTCTTTGGAGATGGAGCGTCAAATCAAGGGACTTTTCATGAATCTCTCAATCTAGCGTCCATTTACAGCCTTCCCGTCATTTATGTTCTTGAAAACAATCTGTGGGGCCAAGGTGGACCAATTTGGGAAGTCTGTTCAGTGCAAAATCTCGCCATTCGAGCTCAAGCATATAGCATGCCAAGTAGCCAAGTTGATGGTAATGACGTAATGGCAGTTTATGAAACAATTAAAGAGGCTGTTAACAGAGCGAGGAATGGAGCTGGCCCCACCTTAGTCGTCTGTGATACGTATCGATTGCGGAATCATGCTGAGGGTTTACCGATCCGTAAGCGATATGGTCTGATGCGCGGTGAATCGTGGGGAAGTAAAGAAGAAGTGGAAGCATGGAAGGCTCGAAGTCCGATTACACGATTTCGTGCCAGACTCATAAAACTGGGTCTATTAACCAACAGTGATGTCAAGACTATTGATAAAGAAATTGAAATGGTGATTGATGATGCAGTCGCGTTTGCTACAGAAAGCCCATTTCCCGCTCCTGAAGACACACTGCTTGACGTCTATTCGGCAGGAGACGAGGTGACCGAGTGATTGTCTGAGAAACAAATCACATTTGCAGAAGCCATCCGGGATGCAATGGCTGAGGAGATGAGAAGAGATGAAGCGGTGTTTTTAATTGGCGAAGACGTGCGGTCCCGCACATATTCGACCCGTAGTGCAGAAGTGGGGTTATGGCAGGAATTTGGAGATTGGAGAATAATAAATACCCCAATCTCAGAATCCGCATTCGTCGGGGCGTCAACCGCTGCCGCTGCAACAGGTATGAGGCCCATCGTCTATTTGATGTTTTCAGATTTCATGTATGTGGCAATGGACCAAATTGTCAATCAAACTGCGAAAATGCGATACATGTTCGGTGGCAAAGCGAAGGTCCCGATCGTATTTAGAGCCTCCATCGGGGCTGGGAGAAGCGCAGCAGCACAACACTCGCAATCAGCGTACAGTGTCTTTTTGAACATTCCTGGATTGAAAAATGTGGTGCCATCCACACCTTATGATGCAAAAGGCTTATTGAAAACCGCGATTCGAGATGATAACCCTGTTCTGTTTTTTGAGCACGCGGGGCTGATGGCCATGAAAGGTACGATCCCTGACCACGAATACCTGATTCCATTTGGTACTGCAGATGTGAAAAAGCGAGGCAGTGACATCACGGTTGTCGCTGTTGGAATGATGGTGCATAAAGCCTTATCAGCTGCTTCGACTCTCTTGAACGATCAAATCAGTGTTGAAGTCATTGATCCTCGAACCCTGGTGCCTTTCGATAAACGAACGATTCTTGAATCCGTAAAAAAAACCCGGCGATTACTACTTGTTGATGAATGCCCTCAACGAGGCAGTGCATCATCTGAGATTGCCGCAATTGTGGCTGAAGAAGCATTTAACTATCTCGATGCGCCGATTAAACGCCTTGGAGCACCCAATACACCAGTACCGTTTAGCCCGCCACTAGAACAGTATTACTTACCGAATGAAATCAAGATTGTGAAAGCTGTAAAAGAAGTCATATCGTACGCACGCGCGTAACGCGTGTAGTTCGCATCAAGTGTTAAATGACTAATCGATTGTTTTGTACTTTGAGATATGAAGAGATGTAATACATCGCAACAAGACTTAAAGCAAAACACGTCCATAACGGCGCCGCATATCCATAGTTTTCGAATAAGAGACCTCCGATAAACGGGGCTGGGAATCCGATAAACCCCCGATAAAATGAGACGCGTCCCATGGCTTCAGCCCGTTCAGATCGGGTAACACTATTCGCTAAGAGAAGACGTATAGTTGGCACCCAAAGAGCGATGGCAATGCCTGCAGGAATTTGAAACAAAAGAATGAGCGTAAATTCACGAGAGATCGCCACTCCTCCGATCCACACAAGCCAGGTAAGATAGGAGAGGATGAGAGTGGTTTTACATCCCCACTGATCAATTATTCGCGGAGTGATAATCTGCATGAGAGTTGTCGAAATAGCGGTTGCTACTGCAAGAATTCCGAGTTGGAAATTTGTGAATCCAAAGGCAGACGTGAATAACCCATTCATGATCACGGGGCCTAAGCCAACGTTAATGGAGTCCAACGCACTCAACCGATAAAAATTGCGTAGGTGGGGAGATGGCGAAAGAGTACGATGAATAAACGATCGTACTTCGTGCATCGTAAAAGAATTAGTAGCGAATGATCGTTCCTTAAGAAACTCAATGACAATCACTGATATCAAGAGTTGAACGAGTATTCCAAGAAGAAACACTCCCACAAAGCCAAATCTATCAGCTAATAATCCGCCTAAAAGAGGTGCAACCACTCCAGGTATGACACTAGCTAGCATGATCCTATTATAGGCTTTACTCCGGTCCAAACTTGTGACGGATTCGGCGACAAGTGAATCAATGATCGGCATGGATAATGAGGCGAGAGCTGACAGCACAACCGCCGGGATCACCAAGAAAAAAATTGCGGTGATGCCTGAAAGTAGATACAGTAGGAGCGAAAGAGTCATCAATCCACTTCCAAGAATTATGTAACTCTTTCTGTTGGTTCGATCAGAGATCCAGCCGAACACAGGTCGGATCACACCTGCGATGATCCCTTGATACCCGCCAATACTTTCGAGAATACCCAGTACACTCATCGATGGATGTAGAGTTAGAAGAAAAGGTTGGTAGATTACACGATGAATCCGCATGTAAAAACTGTCAAGAAAGGCTCGCAGGGTTAACAGCTTGATGTTTTGCTCAAATTGTGTCATTGCGGATCGATTTAAACAGTAAATAATACACTTACATATTAAGACAATATCTGTGGTGAATACTATATGCACGCGCGTAGTGTGCTAGGTAGACCCATACAACGTGTTATGAGCGAGGAGCAGCAGTGAGCAGAGCATAGCGCCCCCAATAATGCCATTATCGTTTTCCAACCACCTTGCAAACCCAAAGGGGACAACTCGTTGTTTTGAAGCAAACATCTGCTTATGGAACTGGAGAACTAGTATGAGGCTCAGTGCGGTAAACACGAAGCTCCTGTTCGTAAGTGAACCAAGGGCAACGCCTAGAATCCGCCCCCGCCAATACGCGCGCGCGAAGGATATTGCACTTAAAGCTTTAGACAGGGATTAGCTGTGATGAGTAACCCGTTATATTTCTAACGAGTAGATACCAAGCAGGCGTGTATTGTTCGACGAGAAACAATAAATTGCAAATTTGGTGGGCCCGGCAGTCTGCACTTAAATAATTAAGTGAATACCTATAGAATGATCCGTTATAGTTAACGAATTCATGTCAAAATCAGCACTTTTATAATTTCTTTTCTTGGATAGCGTGAGCGTAGATGATGATGGAGATAGGTTAGACGGGGATCGAAGGTTTTTTTTCCAGCTTCAAGATGCGGCGCTATAGGTTGTCCTATGAGGCATAGACTGGATACTGTTTGCTCATATCGTATATTGTGTTGTTGGATTGTCGCCATGCAATGATCATAGGTTCCAGCTTCTCCCACGAGATCACCACGCCATTTCGTAGAAGACGATCGACGAGTCGGAAATCGATCGCGCGCGCGTAATTCGCATAAAAATATCACACATTCTGCATAAGTGTATAACGCGCTTGAGTGACAGAGTTTTCTAGCTCTTTATTCGTGCATCTATTTTGTCTGAGACATCGTTTTTTTCGCCCATTGTTTTTTAACCAGCAACATAAGTCTAAGTATAGTTGTCAATAACACTATCAATAATACACTCGTTTGGAGAGTTTCATCCATTTTTATTAAAACCTCCAGGCTACGCGCGCGCTAGCTAGCTATGAGCCACTGCGTCAACTTTTCACACATTGTCGAAGTGATTTCTGTACCGGCATCACATCTCTGATTGTCGTCACAGATAAAACATGGAACATCAATAAGTGAATCGATAGTAAGGCGTCGAATACTGGCATAGATTCGATGCGTCCACCGACCATTAGCGAGTTCCCGTTCGCGGGTAATCAATTTCTGTGCTTCAAGACGGAGTGCGATCCGTGAGCCTTCACGACTGGTCCCACCTAACGCTCGCCATATATCTCGTTGCAGAATCCCCTCATCACCTTTATCTACAATGAGTTTGAGGGCGCGTTGTTCTAAATCATCACGTCGAGTCAAAATATCACACAACAATATGGTGACGCGTTGCCTGCATTAGTAGTACTCATGCGCGCGCTCCCCCCCACGCGTGGCATACTCCACGTAGTAGCTGACTGTGTGAGTACATTCTTCGCAGGTTACTTCTTCAGTTGGGAGTGCTTCTAAATTCATGATATCTCCATCGCGCGCGTGTGTGCTAGTGTCTTCGATCACGATCCGATCGTCATGGATTTCCTTGCCGTCGGTCGCCATAGCCTCATCTACCATAGGAACGTTGTTCCTCCTCATATTGGCGGTCCGACATGTTGTTCTCCACATTCGTTTCGTCAATAACTTCTTCAGAAGCCGTGAGACTTCCATATCGGCCAATATTCAATCGCATTGACCCGCGAAAAAGGGTCACATAGCCATTGCGGACCTCATAGGCATCCTCTTCATTCACTTCATCAATCGTCTCATTCCATAACGTTAAGAGCACGGATCCTGTTTCATCTGCAACTAAAGCTTCTGCCACGCGGTGAGATGAACCATCGCGTCGAGACGTAACGTCTCGTGTGGGATAAATAGAAATCACCTTAACAGTTATATTGACGCTTCGAGATCGAGGCGTTAACTCCTCAACGGTCATACTATCTTCGTTTTTTGACAAAATTGACACACGCCTGAAACTGGTTGAGCATAGTGCATCTTTTAACCAGCTCCTAAGAATTACTAAATATTTAAATGTTATCATTAAAGTTTACTAACATTAATAACAATAAATATGAGATATTCTTATTTGGAGCTATCTGCAGCCGAGCGCGAGAGACTGAAAGAAAAAAAGGCGAGACCATGATGATTCCACTTGTTTCCGCGTTGATTTTTCGGATGAACGAATCGGTGTGCACATCCACGCCTGCTAGAATGACTTTAACATCCCACATCAACACCAACACGCGCGCACATATGCACACTCACTCCGCGCATGTGTTTCAGGTCTGACTTGACATGCCTACTGTCCCAGCAACACTAAATTTTGAAAACATCGTGGCATCAATTAGCCTTCAGCAGAGCATCGATCTACACGCAATCGTGAAAGCGTTCCCAGCAGTCGAGTATCGACCAAATCGGTTTCCAGGCCTTGTGTTTCGGCCAAAAAAATCGAAAACTTCGATGCTAATTTTTAGTACCGGTAAAATGGTGTGCACCGGCGCCAGATCAGAACGACAAGTACACCTCGTAGTCCATAGAGCTGTGCGTGAATTGCAGGAGAAGGGCATCATCATTATAAACAAACCGATCATTACAATCGTGAATATCGTCGCATCAATCAATTTGGGAGGACAGATAGACTTAGAGCGAACAATGTATGTGCTGGACAGGGTGATGTTTGAGCCTGAGCAATTTCCTGGCCTGATTTACCGGATGACCGATCCGAAGGTCGTCTTTCTCCTATTTTTCAGCGGAAAATGTGTCTGCACGGGTGCTCGACGCGAAAAGGATGTCTACGTATCCGTTATTCGAGTGCGCGATCAACTGGAGCGAGGTAACCTGATCTTCTACAAGTCAGGTTAACGAGTTTGAATATGGCGCGCGTACGAGACTATTCCACCACAGCGTCATCAAGGGGATTATGGTGAATTGTAATGGAAAAATCTTATTTATGAAGAAATTGACGCGTACAGATAGAATTCAGAGACGAATCTATATCCCGAGTAAATTTCGCCGTCTTTTACCTGCATCACCTGTTTTTCCTATGACGGTCTCTGACACGATTATTCAGGTCAAAATTGATTCTTATGGGTACTTGACGCCTCACGATATCCCTTGGAATAGATTTACTGCTTTGTTAGATCTTGACACTGATGACGTTTTAATATTTAAGCAGCTTGTAAACGGATTAGTGGAAATCTGCAATACAAAGGATTAGAAGTGGGTGCTCGTGAGCGTTGTATCTAGATTTTAT
>JAOZHK010000180.1 GCA_026014905.1 Candidatus Bathyarchaeota archaeon | reverse complement strand
ATTGATGGTTTGATTGAGGGAAGTAAAGAATACTGCGCCCAACTCTTTTTTTCCGGACCCTATGGTAGTGGTTAAGATCCGCCCACCAATTCGTTTGCTTCTTTCGTACAGCGTGATTTGGGATCTAGGGAAATATCGCCGAATGTAATATGCTGCGGAACATCCTCCAAGTCCTGCTCCTATGATTGCATAATGTACCATTTACGGTCAATTAATTATGGATTGTTTAATCGAAAATAAAGGTAGCTAGTGTATGGCGGTCGAGTTGGCTGTTTGCATTATCTTATAATGCGTACGCGAGCGCGTGTTGACCCAAAGATGTTCGGGATAGATTTATGTTCTGCTAATAACGTATGTTATATCATGAGTTCAAATTCGCAGTTGACGGTCACCGATGACGGTACACTCACGATTAGGAGTAAGCGTTTTAATCCAGCTCCTCTGGGCCTTATGGGTTTTGGTATGACCACAATTCTGCTCAATTTACTGAATGCTGAGATACTATCTCCAAATAGTATGGGCGTGGTCCTGTCTCTTGGTCTATTGTATGGTGGTATCGCGCAAATTATCGCTGGATTGTTTGAAGCGAAACAGAACAAGACGTTTAGTGCGACGGCATTTATCTCCTATGGTTTTTTCTGGCTCTCCTTTGTTGGGCTTAACCTCCTTCCAACACTAGGGTTAGCGCCTTCAGCGCCTCCTGAGGCTGTCGGAACATATCTATTCCTTTGGGGTATTTTTACTGCGGGTATGAGCGTTATCACGCTCAAAGAAAATAGAGCGCTACAAACGGTGTTCTTCAGTTTGACGATACTATTCTTCCTTCTTGCTCTCAGCGATTTCACAGGGCTAACTCTGATAAAGCGCATTGCGGGCTATGAAGGGCTGTTCTGTGGTGCCAGTGCGATCTATTTGTCACTAGCAGAGATCATTAATGACGTATATGATGGAGAAATAGCACCGCTTGGGAAAACGCGTTCATCTCTCAATTATTCAACTAACTAAATGATGTACGCGAGCGTGTTTCTGTTGAGTCAACGCATACCATACGCATACCATTGTGCAAGTCAACAGATCACAACGCGCGCGTTGAGTCTAGCTAGTTTTCTTACTTGTAAAATCCACCAGTTGCTTCTTGCTTAAACCTATCCCCGGTTCCGCATCCAATCGTCTATACATTTTTCCGTTTTTAAACAGGATTACCGTGGGATAATACTCAATTGCATACTCATCACAGATATTTGGCTTGTTATCAATGACTATGCTGAGACACTCATTAGGATTAAGTCGAGCATATTCTTCAAAAATTGGTAGAAAGCGTCGAGAAAAATAGCACCAGCTTGCATAAAAGAGTACACAAGCTCGATCTTTATCGTTTATATCTTTGAGAAAGGACTCTCTTTCTTGGTTCGGAGATTTTTGTATTCTACCTTTACTCATTTCGTATCTCTTCCTTTCGTGCGCGCGAAAGAAAAAATAACGCTGTTATTATAAATGTGTTGTGCCTCCGAACTCGAATGCGTGTAAAAGAGTTTAAACTATTATGCTTGATATAAGGAATAAGATGCCAGATAACATTATTGATGCGCCGATTCCATCAAAAAAAGTTAGATGGTTGTACGATTTCCTTAGTCCATTCTATGAATTTGTAACACGATATGAGCGTGTTGTCAAAGACAAGGGATTTAGCATCGCAGAAATCAAACCTGGTTTTACAGTGCTCGATGTTGCGTCGGGGACTGGACAAACATTGCTTGAATCGTCTAAAATCGTGGGCCAAGATGGAATCGTCTGTGGAATCGATCTGTCTCCAAAGATGTTGGCGATCACACGTAACCGAGTTCACGACGCTGCATTGACTTCACGCGTCCATCTCAAGCTTGGAGATGCACGGCAACTCCCTTACCGAGAGGAAGTATTTGATGTCGTATTCAACAGTTACCTGCTAGATCTGATTGATACACCCGACATTCCTCATATTCTAACCGAATTTAAACGAGTATTGAAGCCAGGAGGACGTTTGATCATTGTGAGTCTGAGTAAAGGTGATCGTTGGACTACAAATATGGCACTGTATGAATGGATATATAGGCGATGTCCGATACTGCTTGGTGGATGTCGACCTATCTTTACAAAGCCCTTCATTGAAGAGCTAGGATTCCAGAACGTGAATCGGGAATTAATCTTGGCAGGGCATGTTATTTCATCTGAAATAGTTTGGGGAGAAAAACCTCAAACAAGGCGCGCCTGTCGATCTGAAAACGAAGGATGAGCTCGTATTTACTTATGAGCGCGCGACCGTGAGAAATCTGCAATGCCCATTCATAAAACATGACTGACAGTGAGGTTTCCGAGCCACGCAGACAAGTGCGCCAAAATCCATAATTGCTTGATTGAATGTGTAAGCTTGGCCCTGAGGGATCATTGCTTCAGCAATTTGCCATATGTGTTTCTTTGCTGGTGCCCGAAGTGAGTTTCCTTGAATGTTAAATATACGCTGAATGACTCTCCGAATATTCGTATCAACGATGGCTGCATCTTTATGGAATGCGAAACTAAGAATTGCTCCTGCGGTATATCGTCCAATTCCTTTGATTGCCGTTAACTCTTCACGAGTATTTGGTAACTGCCCATGAAATTCACTAATGACACGTTGGGCGATCTTATGCAATCGAATTGGTCTGAAATTATAGCCAAGAGGTCTCCATAAAGCTTCTACTTCTGAGAGCGGTGCAGCTGCTAAAGCCTGAAAGGAGGGATACGCTTGGATCCACTGAAGGTATTTCGGGAGAACTCGATCAACTTGAGTTTGATGAAGCATGATTTCTGAGACTAGGATCTGATAGGGGTCGGAAGTATGACGCCACGGGAGATCTCTACCTGATTCCGAATACCATTCGAGTAGATTCTGTTGAAAGTACCTAATCAGCTGATGATCAAGACCTGTGTTAGTATTCTTCTGCACCGGTCGCTCAACGCGCTATGACTGGTTTGATACATTCCCGTAAATCAATAGATCGCGACATTCAACTCTCTCCAATTCACACGCGCGTGCATAATTAACTAGTTAGCTAGGTCGAAAGGTGAGACGTAATCGCCTTTAGCTGAACGAAGTTCTTCTAAACGTGTGCGCTGTGCAGTTAACTCGTCTTTCATAGCTTGTGGCGTATCTTGTACAGTAGCATAGATTTTGTCCATACGGTCGAGCTTGGCGATGTAGTTGGGAATGCGGATTAGGAACTGATCAATGTAGTTCTGTTCGGTGTATTCCTTATTCAGTACTTGCTTAAAGAGAACCTTCAAGTCTTCATACTTTGGAATCTTCCCAATCGCTGCATCAATGGCATCGACTTCACCATGGATACGGAGTTCTATCCATTTCACCCAGATAGCTTTGTCGAGTTTACTATTGAGGTACTTTCCAGCTTTCTTGAGGAAGTAGTTGGTCCCAAAAACGTGTGGGCGTTCAATATCTTTCGCAAAGTTCAAGATGTTGTGGATGTAGTGGCCTACCGACATTGACAGGAAGTCCATGTTAGACATGACGTTCCATTTACGGATTCCTTCTGCGCCAATAGTCGCTGCAGTGGTTTCAGATTCGAGGGTTGCACCTATAGTACAGACTCCATGTACCCAGTTGTAGGCTTCACGCACAGGTACGGACGTATCGCTGTCACGACCGCCGTATATGATACCGCTGATTGGTAGACCCGTAGGGTTATCCCAATCATCGTCTAGATTGGCTAGATTGTTCATCTGCAGTGTATAGCGTGCGTTCTTGTGACTTGGTGAAGCGACTTTACCATCTGGACCGTGCATACCTTTGGTCCAGGGTCCACAGTAGTTCTCACCTTCGGTAGGAAGATCTTCGCCCATGCCGATCCAGTGTGGATGGCTATCGTTGATGAGGACATTGCTGAATATCACTTCACCAGGCTTGTGAAGAACGTCCCAGATCACGGGGTCATCATGTGAGTTGACATCAGTGATGATGCCGAAGATGCCTTGTTCAACGTTAACCGCTCTGACTTCACCATCGATGACCTTGAAGTAGGCTAAGTCGTCACCCACTATGTTTTCGCCAGGAATCATCGCGGTAGAGGTCTTGCCACATGCTGATGGGTACGCGCCGCAGAGATACGTCTTTCGTTTGGCAGGACCGTTAACGCGCATGATGAACATATGTTCCGCGAGCCATCTTTCTTTGTCGGCTTTGCGCAGGGCAAGACGGAGAGAAAGTTTTTTCAGACCGACCGTGTTCCCAGCATATTGGGTATTCACTGAGAGTACAGTGTTTGTGGTGTAGTCCATGTAGACGCGGTTGAGATGATAGTTCTTGGAGGTCATGCGCTCATCGACCTCTCCAGTCACGTGACGAAACTTAAAGAATTCAAATTCAGCTGTCTTGCTTTGACGCTTGAACTCTGCGTAGCCCTTACGATACAGCAGATCTTCACTGTGGCAAACATATGCAGAGTCAGTGATCTGGAGACAAGGAATCGCGAAAATCGAGTTGACCGGTCCAAGGCAGAAAAAGCGGACCAGCATCTGGCGTCCTGTATACGCATCTTTCTGAAGACCTTCAATCTCAGCAAGTCCTTTTTCGCGCTCAATTTGATTCAGTTTGGGGTCGAGTACATCATCAGCGGGAACGAGATATTTGGTCACTTCTTTTTTACGGGCTTGGTCATAGTACCCATCAAAGTGGACTGTATGACCTGTAAGGCTCAATGGTCTTTCTTCCTTGTTGTCAATAGCCAGTTGACGGCAATAGGCGACGTCTTCTGCGGAGTCGTTACCGACCCAGACACTGTCCGGCTTACAGAGTTCGATTGCATAACCAACGAAGTCCATGACTTCCTTGTTATTCAGGGAGACGAGTTTATCATAACTAGCGGCATCAGTTTTAGTTTTAATCAGCTGAAGATATTGAGACATGTATGATTCTCCTTGTTACCGCTTTTTATCTATGTAGTTAGTGAAATATTACTCTTCTGGATACAATATGTAATACTGGCTAGCTTTCTTTGAAGTCCGCGCGCGTACAAGATCAGTTGAATAACAGCTCTCCACTAATTAGGCTATAAACTCCATTTCTGGATTTTTCTCATCTTTCATCATTGGTGCTTGCGACGGCTCGATCTCTACTTGGACTTGTTGACGCAATGTTTGTTCAATTAACATTTTCTTTCTCGACTGGAGATCAAGACCTATCATTAAGAGATAAGGAATTGCTAGATAGCCTGCTGCGATCAATGGGTTATTAAAATAAATACCGAGATTAAGGATTTGATCGATTGTATTTGCTTCAAAAAGGACAATTAGTCCATCTTGTATGATAAATGCCAAGAAGGTTAAAGACAAACAGACGAGGAACTGAATAAACACACTACATTTTTTGCCAAGAAAAACTGATGGAAGGACGGAAGATAACAGATACACCCAAGCGAAGGCATAGATAAAAATAACCATATCAAGACGTGAAAGGAGCCAGCTACCAATTTGAGGGATGAACACGTTGATGGCTGAGACAAGTGTTGTGACAGCAGTCTGAGTGAACAGTTGGTAACTAATCATTAAAGTCCAGACAACTGAAATATATGCAGGCGTCAAATACGCGGAACGCTTCACATTAATCCCAACGAAAACTCGATTCAAATAATTACTTTCTTTAGTGTATTTATTAATGAGAGAAGCAGATATCTGGATTCAGAATCTGTTGTAACAATGTAGATTTTTCCAGATACAGTCTGCTAACGCGCGCGTAAACATCGCGTTTTCCTCGTGCATGAGCGAAATTATTCTTCCATGATTGATGGCTACTGTCGCTCAAAGTGTTACGAGCACGTCTTGACAACGTTGTCCATCCCAATAGTCTCTAGGGTTCTCACCCAATAGCGCAAACCAGATGGGTGTGATTGCAGCATCGTCCCTCGCTGGACGCGCGAGGTCACAGATCATCGCTCCATTTATTGTGGGAGACACGGAGGCGCAGTCTCAGGAAGTCACTCCAGTCACCTGTCTTCATGCCATGCACTTCGGCCTCCAGCTCGCGGACGCGTGCTTCCTCGCGACGCACTTGTTCCCGCAGCTCAGCCAGCGAGGGGTGTCGCCAGGAAACGTTGCGGTTCATTACGAGGTCGCTGTTGGCATCAAAGTCTTCCCACGCTGCCTCCACGTCGGGATCATATGCCGGCGCCCCGTCGTCCACCTCGTTCTCGTCGAAAGTACTCTCGTCGCCGCGAAGCCAGTCGAGCCGGTCAATGCCTCGCGTGGTGATCGAATACACCCGGGTCCCATAGCGGTCTGAGGTATAGCGCGAGAGCAGCCCGTACTGGTGATAGCGGGCAAACAGCGTCCGGGCGTTGTGAATCGTGATATCGCAGACCTCCGCGATGTACTGGGCGGTTGCCTCATCCACCTCTACAAGGTATTCCAGGATCTGCAGCTTCCGTTCATTGCGTCCGACCATCGACTAGGCACGCCTCTGATCGTGCATGCGAATACCGGCTCGTAATAAGAGGGGTATGAGGGTCGGCACCACAAATACCCGTACTACATGCAATATATATGCCCTCTTTATAAGTGATTTTCACTACCATCTGAATAGCATCCTAAAAAGGTTCCCCAAAGGCTTGCCGAGTAGACGAGAGCACATAGAATTAAATAGTCATGCGGTCGAGAGCGTTCGAACGGTATCGACGCACGCGTTCTCATGCATATAGGT
>JAOZHK010000174.1 GCA_026014905.1 Candidatus Bathyarchaeota archaeon | reverse complement strand
AACGTCGAGATAATGGGTATTTCATTACAACTATTGGCTCGATCGTTTACTCCGTCAGTCAGGGAATCTGTGATGCTTTACAAAATTCTGACCGCCTTACATTAGCTGACCGATTACAAAAAACTAAATCAATAACTCCGGAGGAAGTAAAGCAGATATTGAAAGCAATCTCCTGTGAGAATCTGTCAGGAGCATTTAATCTCGCCGATGTCATACACCCCATCATGATGATCAGTGAGTACGAGCAGTACATCGATGAGCTGGTTAGTAAAATAGATCTAGCTGAACACAGCATCTCTCTCATCTGCCATTACACTGATATCCGAGTGATGGAAGCGGTTATTCGAGCATTAAACCGGGGTGTCCAGTTTACATTATTGACCAGTGACCAAGAAGACCTGGTTCAAAAATTCCGCATGATCAAGATGATCCTTATACCTAAGATGGCTCGGTTGTTCTTTGATATGATCCGAGAGCAAGGAGTACGAGTTCGACGTCAAGAAGTATTATATAGCTATTGTATTATTGACCAACAATACGCCGTAATTGAACTCCCAAACCCTCTCGATAAAACCTTCTATCTTGGATTCGGGATACACAGTAAAGATATCAGCGCAAATCTCACCCAAATATTTGAGAATCTCTATCAACAAGGCGAAGAGGATCCTATCGTTAACATCCTCCAGAAAGACATCTCAGCTTCAAATTTCGAGAAACGTGTCATGTCTCCTGAACATATGAAGCTTTTCCCTTACCTATGATGAAAATCTTAGTGCCTAGCTGTTGCATAAACTGTATGCAGGCGGGTTTTGGGTCGACACGCACGTGAGCGCTTATCCTTACGGAATAATATTTCCGGCAACGATATTCTTCTTTGGAATTCCCAATTGTTTATTAAGAAAATTCTTGACCGCTGTCGGAGAAATCGTGAAAGTTAGAACAACATACTGCTGTCCATTCTCAACAACTGTCTGAGATGTAATTGCGAGAGCTAGGCCGCATTTTAATCGTCTATTTATGATGATTTCCAAGAGATCAAGAGTGTCGAGAGTCTCTTTATTAAAAGAAAAGCGGGTTGCATCCTCAGTAACTTGAAGCCGTTTCTGTGGAAGTGGTTCAGTATACATTAGCACGAAGTCATCGGTCATCGAATTGACCGTAAATGAATGTTCGTCGATGTGATACGTGACAAGGGTAGCTTTCTGATGCTTAAATTGGGTGAGAAATTCACGCCAGTCGCTGCATTGAATTCGAGGGAGCGTGGTTCGTGTTTGAAGAGATCGTGTTTTCTGTGTGGAAACATGTGAGGGGGCTTCCTCGAGTTCTGGTGTATGCGGTACTGCGTCTTGAAGAACGTTTTGCAATTGGTGCGAGATCTCGTCTAACCGCTTTTCATGATCTTTAAGCGCATTTATTATGAGATCTAGCGCATCCATCTTTTCAGGAAACCCTTGTGACATCTATATCGTCCTATAATTTATTACTTAAGAGTGAGGGCTTTAACCTTTTAAGCAGTACTAAAGATATCTAAGAAATCGATTTACGAAGCGAAAAAGTATAACTTCAACCGTTCAGGTTGTAGATAATTCTTCTAGCCCAATTCCCTATCTAATTGTCGATTAGCAAGGCGATCCACGATCTGAATATACTTATTATCTCGCGGAACATGATTGAATGTCACCTGACTATACCAAGGAAGACGTTCTTGGACTTGACTCCATAATTGACGCAAATGCGGGTTCGATACTTTATACACTTCATTCAACTGATTAACTACCAGCAGACTATCGAGATAACATGTCAGATTCTTGATGTGTAGTTGCATTGCTGAATCCAAAGCAAAGATCACGGCTTCATATTCAGCTTGATTGTTAGTTCGTATCCCAATGTCTTTTGATCCTTGCATTTCTATTGTTTTCTGATCTGATAAAATTATAAAGGCAACAGCCGCTTGTCCAGGATTTCCCCGGGAAGCTCCATCTGTGAATACTCTAAACACGTTAGTAGTCATCTCTTATGCAGTGTTTCTTTCATATCTGCGTGTCATCGCGCTTGAATCATAGATTTTTATCGTTTTTACGCTTTATCATGCATGGAAATACGCTTTTTTCTCCATATTTCGGTAATTCATAAACCTTATATAATGAAGCTTAAGAATCTTGTTCCGGTTATAGAAAATGGTTCGTCGCTCTAGACTAGAAATCTTCTTTGATGTCCTAGCGGTCATTGATCGGGGCGTGAGTAAACCGACCCGTATCATGTATAAAACGAACTTGTCTTGGACATCACTTCATGAGGTATTTGAGACATTGATCGACGGTGGCTTTATTCACGAGGAAGAGTACAAGAATTCGAAGCGATATTCGATCACGGATAAAGGACGTAGTGCGTTATCCTATCATCTCCAATCGCTCGATGGTCTCGTCCAAGTCCGCCAACGGTATGGTCGATAAATAACCCTCCCTTTTTCTCTTTTAATTATTGGAATTTAGGCTGGATAGCGCCCCGTCATCTATTGATTTCCTTATCGTTCATCAATCAACAATAGAGTAATAAGCTCAGGAACATCTAGTCTCTATTGACTTGTAATGAGCATTCCCTTATCTTTTCATCATATTAAATGTCCGTTTCAGCAGCCAGGGTACTTTACCACTGTTGTTGTAATCCTTGGAGAATCTATTACACTGATCGATGCAGGTCTCAACTCTTCGCCACGTGAAGCAATTTTTCCCCTTTTAACAGAGTGCCATCGATCCCCTGAAGAGATCGAGAACATCATTTTAACTCATGCTCATGGTGATCACTTTGAAGGAATTCCATCGATCCTCGAGCATGCTAATGCCTCGATTCATGTACATGAGCTGGAACAACATCGAGTCATCGATTTAGCGACCCGATGTAACTTTGATTCATCGAGAATAGAAAGTATCACCCATGGTGATGTCCTCTCGATGAGTGACCGTCAACTAGAAATCTTCCACTGTCCGGGTCATTCCGCGGGGTCTGTTTGTGTCATTGATCACGAGTCACAGGTTTTTGTCACTGGAGATTCAATTCAAGGCCAAGGCGTTGATCGTCCCCTCCTTTTCTATAGCTCCATCGCGTATGTGAACTCGCTCGATCGACTTTCTCATCGTCCGATTTCTGGTGCGATCGTCGGACATCCTTTTCCTCCTCGTATGCAACCACTACTTGATGGTGCAGCCGTTCAGGAGCTGCTTAAGGTCAGCTTTGATGCCGTCAACACTCTTAAAAATCGCGTGGAGCAGGTTCTCACCAATGCCAAACGCCCGCTCAGCCTGCATGATCTAGGTCGATTAATGCCTGAAGTCCGGTCACCTTCTATTCCAACAATACTCTCAGAATTGGTAACACATGGAACAATTAGGCAATTGGGGCATGATCCTGAATGTCTCTGGTTCGCGAATTAATCTAACCAGGGGATAACGCGCACAATTCAAGACTGTAGTTGTTACCAACCTATCATGTTCGTTAATATTGAATCGGGTACTTTTTCTTTTTCTACGTCTATAAGGGCTTCCTCAATGATCTGTAATGCTTGATCCACTTCGGGAATCGAGATGTTGAGCGGGGGAGCAACCCGGAGCACAGAGGTTCCTAAATTGGTGATAATTAATCCTTTTTCCCAACATCTCCAACAGAGTTTCAACACTTCTTTATGAGCTGGCTCTCGCGTGCTCAGGTCGTGTACAAGATCGACGCCGAGCAGGAGGCCTTTACCTCGTATGTCGCCGATTAGTGGGTGCGTATTTTTCATTTCTTGAAACCGCTTGACAATATATTCTCCCATTCTTCGAGCGTTATTGAGTAATTTCTCTTCTTCAATGACTTGAATCGTGGCCAAAGCAGCAGCACAACAAATAGGATTAGCATTCGTGGTAAAGAAGTTCGCGGGGGCTTCCCACGATTCCATAAGTTCCTTTCGTGCGATAACAGCGCTCAATGGCATTCCTCCTCCAAGAGCTTTCGCGGAAATTATGATATCAGGCGTGGTGTCCCAATGTTCAATGGCGAACCATTTTCCTGTTCGCCCCATTCCAGATTGTACTTCCTCAGCGGCAAAAAGGATTTCATATTGTTTACAGAGCTCGTGTAATTCCGGAAAAAATTGGGGCGGTGGAACTATGATGCCGGCATCTCCTTGAATTGGTTCGGGAATCACAATGGCGACTTCTTCGGGTGGAATTACAGTTTCCAGATAGGATTTTATGACGTCAAAACAATACAAGCCGCAACTAGGATGCTCGAGATTAAAAGTACAGCGGTAACAATCGGGAAAGGGGATATGATAGATCTCTGGGAGAAAGGGGCCCATCTGCCTCCTCATACGTAACGTGATCGCAGATAGGGAAAGAGCTCCGTATGTTGTACCATGATAGGACTTATGGAAGGCCAGGATCTTTTTGCGCTTGGTTGCTGTACGAGCAAGTTTGATGGCGGCATCATTTGCGTCGCCGCCTGAAAGTCCATACGCCACTCGTTTTGGAAATGTGCCTGGCGTCAGCTTGGCTAATTTCGCTGCAAGGGTTACTGGGGACTCGTAATATGTATAGATGAAGGCGCTATGGATGAACTTCTCGCTTTGGGTCTGAATAGCGTTAACAACCTTTGGATGGCGATGTCCAATATTTGTCACCGCAGCTCCGGAGAGAAAGTCTAAATATTGTCGACCATCCACGTCCCAGATCCAGGAGCCTTTCGCGTGATCGACAACAAGGGGAAAGAACACGATTCGTTCGGATGGAGAGATAAGGTCCAAATCCTTTTCCACAATTCGCTTGGCTTTCATAGACATGCCTTCTGTTATCTGCTCTATTAGGTGTGCAGTACGCTTAAATAATTTTGATTTTCAGAAGTTCACCCTTCAAAAAATATCGATATGTTTTCCGTCAACCGAGGTCAAACCATTTTATAAGCCCTCAACATTTTGGGGGTGACTTGAACGTGAGCAAATTCGACAGCTTCAACTACTGGCTAGAGGCGTTACTCAACAACCATAAAGCCCCAAGCACGATACGGGGCTACCGTCAACGCTTTGAGAAATTCTGCGCCTACATGGATAAAACGCCAGATGAGCTTTTTGACATGCAGAACGACGCATTGAAGGCGCGACGAAGCCCCGACGTAGACCCACGCGAAGGCTACATCATGGAACGCCATGTCAACGCCTACCTTCAACAACTACGGAAAGAACGCGGGGCAAACAAAGGCGACCCCGTCGGACACGCTGAACGACAGCACAATTTATACGCTATTAAAAGTTTCTTCGCATTAAACCAAGTCCCGTTAACCTTGAAGAACACGACACAACGCGACAGCGGAGACACAGGAAGCGCGATTCCGTCACAGGCGTTTCTCAGCGACCTCATCACCAACCTACGGAACAGGAAAAACGGAAACCCACGACTCCGTTATAAAGCGTTACTGCTAACATTGAAAGATTCGGGGCTTCGAGTGTCTGACGTCGAGAAACTCCGCTATAGTAAGCTAGCTAGCTACACTCACACACACGAAGCGAGAAGCGGTGGTTATTATCCTTGAAAATTCGTGAAGTCGTTGTGGATGAAATCCAATCTTTAACGAAGATCGGAAGGAGGTGAAAAAGAGTGTCATGGTTGTTAGATGAACCTGAAAGTAGTTGGTTGAAGGATAAACTTTCGCGTCGGTTACGGCGTCGTGGGCTGAGGCTTGTGTTTAACGAAGTCGATCAATACG
>JAOZHK010000169.1 GCA_026014905.1 Candidatus Bathyarchaeota archaeon | reverse complement strand
ATCATTAGAATTGGGTATCCACATGATTTACACTGTCGTGTTGTTGGTTGGATTCGATGACGTTGGGGAATCGGTGCAGAAAATGAGCACACTCCTTGAAAATAGCCTTCACATCCAACAAATCGTTTGTGTGTTTTTTTTGAATGGATAATTCGAAGCTGATGACCGCATTGGGGGCACGTTCCGACTATTGTGTCGGTATCTCGGGCGTTATGATATGTGGCTGCAAGTTTACCGCCTATTTCCTCTTCTCGACGTTGAAACTCGTCTAAGATCTCAGTGAGTATTTGCTCTGCTTCTTGAATTACTTCTTCTTTTTTGATGGTTCCATTGTACACGTGTTCCATTTTTTGTTCAACTTCTCGGGTGAGTTGAATGCTGACGATGGGTGGGCAGTAGGTTTGCAAGATTTCAACGACAGCTTCACCTAACCGGGTGATCTGAATGTTTCCTTGTAGATAGTTGCGATTGAATAGTGTTCGGATGATCGCGGAGCGGGTTGATCGCGTACCTAAACCTTGTGATTCGAGTGTTTGAATTAGTGACGCTTGTGTATATCTGGCAGGAGGACGGGTTTCTTTAGCAAGAAGTCGCAGGTTAATAAGCTGTAGTTTTTGACCTTTCGTGACTTCGGGAAGAGCGGTGTCGTCAGCGCGTACATAGGGATGATATGCATGATACCATCCTTCTCGCCGAGTTTGAATGCCCGTCGTTGTGAATAGTTCATTGTGAAGTGTAATTGTCACGACTTTCCTTTCTCGAATCGCGGCTTCCATAAACGTCGCGAGAAAGCGTTTACAGATGAGGTCATAGAGTTTGGCAGTTTGACCTCGCAGAGGTTTACGAGGTGGTTCATGTGTGGGGTAAATTGCGATATGAGCAGGATCTTGTTTCTTTCCTTCTCGTGGGGTTAATTGTGGGGACTGCAGCAGACGAGACACAACTGGTTGATATGGGTGCAGGGTCATGAGTGCCTGAAGGATTCGTCGATAGTTGATCTGCGCTGGTAATTTTTGACTACTGGTTCGTGGATAGCTAATAAATCCATTGGTATATAGCCTCTGTGCGATGCTGAGAGTTTTGTCGGGTGCAAATCGAAATTGATGATATGCTTCTGTCTGAAGATCCGTCAGGTTGAATGGTGTGGGTGGTTGATGGTGAAGCATTTTATTGCGGATCTCACTCACGATAGGTGTCTGACCGATACATTTCGTGACGATTTGTTGAGCCTCAGTTTCTTCCCAAAATTTATCATGAATATGAAGGGCAGCAACGGCAACTCCACGGATTCGTGTCTGCAGTTGTATTTGCCAGTAGGATGTCGATTGAAATTCGCGAATCTGCTTTTCTTTCTCGAGTAGGAGATTCAGAGTAGGCGCTTGGACACGTCCTGTTGATAAGATTTGAAATCCGGACTGTAAGTGTTTTTGGAGGGCCAGTGTGAGAGCACGCGTCATATTAATGCCGTAATAATAATCTAAAAAGTGTCGAGTAATCCCTGCGTTGATCATATTCCACTCAAGATCATCGGCCATTTGCTCATACGCTGCTACTAAATCTGTTGTCGTTAATGTCGAAAAACGCATGGATTTTGCTTGCTCAGTCCTACAAATAAATCGCAGAATATTATAAGCGATAATTCGCCCTTCAAGATCATAATCCGTTGCGACAATAAACTCTGACGCATTCTCCGCGAGATCTTGGATATTTAAGAAATATTTTTGTGAAAACCTCGCACTTTTATTAACTTTATAACTTTCAATCCACTCAATCTCAAAGATAGGATACGTCCACCCTTTCTTCTTTTGCCTCAATGTAAATAGATGTCCAACCGCAGGAACAACGATATGTTTGATACCTCTTCGTGTGAACGTATAATAGGCGATACCTCGCTTGTTTACGACTTTCATCGTCTCGTCAGCCAGCGCAGAAGCTACTCTTCGCGCAGCATCAGGTTTTTCCACGATGATTAAACGATAGCTCATGAGTGATTCACTCGTTCAAAGGGAAACACGCACTAGAAACGAACCAGCTAACTCTTCCTTGTAAATTAACTGTAATGGATCTTTATCCTATTGAATTTTATTGGGTTGTATCCCACAAGGTTATTAGATGAACTTTGCTTCAGTTCAAAAAAGGGGGGAGGGTTAAGATACGCCCATTGTACGTAGTAATTGGACTAAAGATGCGAGTGATACCGTGGTTTGTGCAATAGCGATATACTTGTTATCCGCAAGATCTTTTATGGTTTTAATGTGAAAGGCTTTTTGCAAGAGGGTTGCATCATCTTCAGAGACTCCTGATATGGCTGACACAGGTTTGTTTGCAATTTCAACAAATTCGGCCGCTTCATAACCTCTATCCAGAATTTCGCCAGAACAATCCGAGAAACAGCTGATGCTCTGCGCAATTCGGACATATTTATTTGTGGCAAGGTCTCCTACTGTCTCGATATTAAGCGCTGCTTTCAAGTCTTCCGCATCTGACTCACTAACACCACTAATTGCAGCAACTGGAGCAGTTGTTAATTCGACAATATTTAATGATTCATAGGCTTTATTAAAGAATCTAACGATAAATCCGAGGTCTTCCGCCATTTCATTTTTCACCGTAATAAGTTCGTCAAGATAAGAAATATCTTCTCAAAATCTCATATTAACTTTATTCGCTTTTGTATGAGCGGATTAACCACAATACATTGACTGGAGGTTGTCTTTAATCATGTCTCCCCTTAGCTGTCTTTCGTCTTTTTAGCTTCCTTTCAGTTAACGAGTGCATGCCAGTCATATCCTGTGCCCTCTGTTAGACGAGAGAGTTTAATATGCCCTTAACCCACATTAGAACTAGTGTCCATTTGAATGTTGGAGGTGAATCGTTTGGTTGTAGTTAAAATAATTGAATTAGTGGGAGTCTCTGAAAAAAGTTGGCATGACGCCGTTGATAACGCAATACAAGAAGCAGCCCGAACAGTGAAAAATCTTCGTGGTGTTCATGTCAAAAAGTGCACTGGTAAAATTAACAAAAACAAGATTATCGAATACCGTGCCACAGTTAAAATTTCGTTCGTCGTTGAACGATAGAACCACACTGGTTAGCTGACTCGGTTTGCTATCGCTGATAGAGATAGATCTCACGCCATAATCCTTCCACTTTGGAGGGTCTCCACCTCGACATTTTGTAATCAAGAGATATCACCCTGGATCCAGGCTTTAGTTCTCGCTCGAGCTTGGATCTTAACATCTCGTTTCCCTTGGTTGAAAGATATAGCGTAATCACGTCTGCATCACCAACCGGCGTCTCCAATGCATTGCCCTGAATGATTTCAACACGCCGCGCTAGATTTAATTTCTGGATCTGTGCGTGAGCCAGACGGATGAGATCTTTTCGCAACTCAATTCCGACAGCTTTCTTTGCATCAAACTCGAGAACTGCAGTGATTACCACGCGTCCATCGCCAGAACCCAGATCATACACAATGTCATTAGAACCCACGTTAGCTAATCGAAGCATCCGACGAACGCTATACATTGATAATGCGACAAAAGGAGCTAGACTTATACCTTCATCCATCACTTACTTACCTTCAAGCTGACCACTCGCGCGTTCTGGGTTCATCGTAGCTAATGTATTGATTAAGATAACCGTCAGTCCAATTCGTACACTTCAGTTAACTTTGCCCTGAGTATGCACGTTCTCGGAGAGAGTGTGTATGCAATAATTGAGGGTTATAAGCGTAAATATTAAAGTGGTGATGGCTGACATAAGTTACTAGCTTTGATTGCGACTCGACCACATTGTCTGCAAATATATTTTCCGCCACGTACTAACGATTTCATCTGCTCTAAAGTGATTTCACCTCGTTGTGCCATATCACAAAGGTGATGACGATGGCCAATATGAGGCATTTGTTCAAGTCTAGGATAAGATGCTCTAATATACTCCGGAACTTTTTCAACCATAACAATCACCGATACATACTGATCCTCATCTTCACGTAAATAACTTTTCATCTTATTCAAGTCTGCTAGTCATCAGCAAAGCGCATGATTGCAATCATAAGACCTTCTTCACCATTATCGATCCATGTAGAAGAGCCCCTGCTGTCTCTAAAAAACCCACAACTTGCACCGTAACTTTCCTTGAACTTTCCCAGGACTTTTCCAGAACAACCTACAAAAACATCTTTTTAAGCTAGCCAGTCCCCTTGATTTGCTGCAACCGGTGCTCAATTTCCACTTCTGCATTATCCGCTTTGATAAATATCGGAACATTAGCTATGCCTGTTGCAACATAACTTGATAATAGCCATTCACCAGGCACAAATTCCAATGTTTTTTCCAAAATCGCCTTATCAATCATGAAGGTGTTGCTGATCAATCCCCGATCATACGGACGGGGTAAAGTACTCACGAAATATGTGTGTAATTGCTGTAACGCATTCGTGTTGAGATAAGCAATTCGTTGAGTAGCGATACAGCCTCCTAACCCATATTTTCGTCCTTGACGAAGCACTCTTTCTACTTCAAGACTGCATGTCTTATCGATACCCGTTACATTCGATGGATTAGCCATAAATTCCTGCGCTTCATCCCAGACAAAGAGAATATAGGGTTTAACTGTAAACTCGCGTTTTCTTTTTAATAATAAATTATGCGTTAATTCGACAACGAACCGTTTTATC
>JAOZHK010000162.1 GCA_026014905.1 Candidatus Bathyarchaeota archaeon | reverse complement strand
ATCTAGCCAATTTGTATCAGCACCAAAGCTATCATCCGCGAAAAAAATGACTTGTGCGGCGTATTGATCAACAAGTCCCTGGATTTCCTCAACTACACGATATGGGCTACGAGCCCGCCAGCTCGTGACACAGTTTTGGGTCGAGTTCCAGCAGAAAATACACTGATGATTGATACACCCACGGCTCGCTTGCACCGAGTAACAAGGTTTTATGCTTTGTGGCTGATACTCGTGAAGCGGTGGTAAAATATCGTAACGAGGTAATGGAAGTTGATCGAGCTCGGTCTGGGTTAATGGCTCAGCGTTAGGATTATGGATTACTCTGTTCTCCTTTTTATTTAAAAAAGAAATGCCTTTGATAGCCCACGTGTCTTCATCGATCGCATGGAGGAGTTGAGGGAGGCTTCTTTCCCCCTCACCTCGTATGATCGCGTCACATGGAGCTAGTTGAAGAGTTGTCTCAGGGGATAACGTTGGCATCCAGCCACCGAGTACAATTTTGGCGTCGGGATGTATTTGTTTATACTGTCTTGAAAAGAGGGCAACAAAGGGGAATTGGGCAACTTTACAGCTTAAGCAAAGTACCTCGGGCCTCGTTTTTTCCACCAGAGATATGGCTTGCTCAATATAGTAATCAATGGTATAGTGGCTTTCCGTAAAGGTAAGATCGAAATCAAAAACAGATAATTGGGTGAAGCCATGGCTTTCCAATACTGCATATAGGTGGGCAAGCACAAGGGTGGGTCGGGAAAATGGCCACGCAGGGGGATGAAAATGATACGGCGGATAGATTAACGCTACTTTCGTCAGCGACATCACTGATCCTACAATGTTACTGAGTGCTATTAGATACTATGAAAATCAATTATAAAAATAAATATAAAAAATAAAAAAAGGGGGAGATTGTTGTTGCTTTTATGTGAGGATGAGGTTGCCGTTTAGAAAGTCTGATAATGCCGTTAGAGGTCGCACCATGTAGCCTTGTGCCCAGTTTGGCAGATAGCTTGAAATGGTTCCACCAGCAAGCTCGCCCATTCTGCCTCCTACGAATATGAGGAAGAATGTTCGACCGAGTGTGAAGAGGTGTCGCGCTGGACCCCGTTGTAGCCAACCACTATACTTGAGTGAGTATGTGAAGGCTATTGGAGTGATGACCTGCGGAATGAAGATCAACCATGCGCCAAGTGGGTCTGGAGACCCCGTTATTACCCCTTCCACTGATGAGATGACATTGGTGATGATCATCGATTTGACCATTTGGGCAAAGACGATGCCTGCACCTACGCCTGACAATATCGCAACGGGATACCGTGCCGCCCATCGATACCTCGTTAGCCGTGTAAAGGCTAACAGTCCGACGAGGAAAGGCACTACATACAACCAATCTGCTTGCAGTGAAGCACTTGCTCGGTTAACGACGACAAAGGCATTGTAGCAACCAGCTATTGCAATGAAGCAACCTTCACCGATCGCGAAGATCGAGGTTACGCCAAAGAATAGCAATGATCCAATGAAGAGGGAAATAAACATTCCCCCAACCATTGCAATGAGTTCGACAGCTGGCATTTCAAGTTGTTGAATTAAGATTTCGATCATAGTATTGTCCCTCGCTTATTGTCCCCTTGTTCCTACTTGAGGAGTAAGGGATACACCTTCAGACATGGCTCGTTGCCAGTTGACCAGTAAGCCATAGATAAGCATTGGCAAATAGACAAATGCCCAAATCTGTCTGGCTTCGACAAGCGCAATCTGTTCACCGAGAAAGGCTTTACCTGGATATTTAAGGTTGACGATAGATTCAACTTCGAAGGCGTATTGTGCACTGCATTTTACGATAGTGCCATAGTAGGCTGAGGCGACAGCATATTCCATGAATCCGAGGAAGGCGTGGCCTGTCGTTTCATAGGGATAGGCTGAGCCAAATTGCCGTATGAACATATCGTGGTCCGTGGTTCGGATAACCGATCCATATGAGTATTGGACGTCCGCTAAGGTGTTGAGGTGAGCAAATGCTGGATATGAACTGATTGTGCGTCCGTTGATGTCTCGAATGTTTGGTATTTGTTCAGCGAATCGGGCCATAGCGGCTTCGGCGCCTGGAAGATATTCTGTAACGAGATAGTCTTCGCCATATGTGATATCTGGATACTGAATTTTGAAGTATCGGTCAATCAAGTCATTGAATATTCCAATTGAGGAGTATCCAAAGCATGCGAAGATCATCTTTGCGCCTTTTTCGCCCATGAACCAGCGAGGCCACGTTGACCACCAGTCTCGAGCTTGACTCCAGCTGGCTGCGTGTTCATCATTACTGCCCCAGACAACCACATCACCGGGTTGTATACCCGGCCATGTGGCACCATATGTGGTAGGTCCGGGAAATTCGGGATTGTCTGTTCCTTCGATAATTTTGTAGTTGTCAAGCGTATAGAAGCTGTATTTGATAGGTAAGCCTAGTGGATATACCAGAGGTATCAGTTGGAATAAGAAGATTAGGCCGAGGATTTTCGAGTTCCGTTCCGGGTTTGTGAGAAGTTTATCCCATAAACTTGTGAATCCCATGTTAATCACCGCTTATGATATTTCGGCTTCGATGAGTCCTGGTTCCCTGCCTACTAGCGCGCGTAACGATAGTACGAAGGATCCCACTGCGACTGTGACGAGTACGCCTCGAAGTGCACCGGTATAGAGTGTCACTCGTAGCCAATCTACGAATGTGTCAATGCCTGGTACGGTCTGTACAAGTATGGGCATGTCTCTCCATGTCCACATGAACCAGATCGCGAGTTGTGCGATTCGGTCGATGGTACGAAACTCACAGAACCGTCGTAGCAACCAATAGTACATCATACCATATCGTGCGAGGAAGAGGCCGTTAGCGCAGCTTCCCTGTATGACGTTGTTCACGATTGAGGCTCCAGTTGATAGGTGGTAGCCGGGTTGTGATAGAAAATAGGCCGCTAACATTGCACTGAAGGTGATGATAGTTGCACCGCGAACTACGAATGATCGACTGTATGATTTATAGTTCACCATCATGCGTGCTGCACCGAGATAGAGGACCACCGCTGCGTACAATTCAACGACGTTTTTTACCATGCCGTAACCGGCTTGGAATGCGTCATATACGAATTGGACGGGGGTCCACTCAATGAATGAGTTACCGATGTAGACACCAACGAATAGTGAACAAACAAACAGTGCGCCGAGCCTTTGATATAATCGCTTAGACATGATAGTTGTTGTTTCTGTCATTAGTGTATTCCTCCTAGATAGTTAACCAATCTGTACCGACACCTGCTGCGCCAAGAATGAGTGCGATGAGTGGAAGCGCTACGCATATCCATGTGATGACGTCTTGTGCGACCACGCTGGATCGCATGAAGGGGTCACCTGCACAGTATGCGCCTGCAGCATATACGTCACTGGTCCACAATGAATAATCAAACCAAATTGAATACACGCCTTGATGAGTATATCGCGCGTTTCCGCCGATCATCAGTGCGCCTACGGTTCGATTAACAGCTGTGGGCGCGATGTCACCTGTTCCGGAGAGTGCGCCGGCACAAATCGCTGTGCCAGCTCGAATCCGACCTGCGACACCGGCTGCACCAGTTGAGTATCCTGCCTCGAGTTGACCAAACCATTGTACGTGGTCACGCTTGTAGGATTCAGGTTTACCTTCAGCAACACAGACTTCTCGATAGATCCCGTCGACGAGAGGCAATGCCTCGGGTATCATAGGGATCATGAACCAGGTTTCAACATCTCTTCGAATAGCTAAACGTGAAGCGTATCGTTGGATGTTGATGGCTGAGATAGTCATGGGTGCGTATAAACCTGAGAGCTCGGCATAACAACCAATGGTGAGGTATAGTGGTCGACCCATCTCTTTACATCGATCAATGCCATCAGATATGGCTTCGACGGGCGCTAACATTCGGAGATCAAGCCCCATTCCCTGTGATGCACGCCAAGTATGATATACGACATCTATGACTGTAACGGCAAAGAATATAGCAATCCATCCTGCTCCTTCTTTGATAGCCATGAAATTTTACCTTTTTTTCCTTTTTTTTCTTTTAGGGAGTTGTAGGATTCAATAATTTCTAAACTCGATATTTAAGACTTTGGTATAACTGTTTAAATATTATAGCAGAATATATAAGCCATCGTACAACAGTTATACATGTTTGGCTGGCTAGTTAAAAGTTTCCTCACACGTAGCCGTTCGGTACGTAAGAGGAAAAACTACGTGTGTATGAGCATGTTACATTAATATAACTGCGAAAAAAAAACAAAATACGCGCGCGCGTATTTAGCTAAGGTATTAATCGTTGTGTGTTTTTGCGTGGTCCATCATTTTAGTTTTTGACGAAAATGTTGCGCCGCACATACCGCAGGTATAGTCAAGAGATACAGGTTCACAAAGATTATCAGAGATCTTCGCTGCTCGACCGCATCGCTTACACATGAATTTCGGGTTGCGCACGAGATCTTTCATCTGTTCGAGACCGACATCACCACTTTCTGCCATTGCACAGAGATGATGTTTATGACCGACGTGTGGAGCTCTGGGCGTAAAAACTGTAGGTTGTCGAAATATTCCTGTTTGACCAGGCACATCAATATGTAGATCAGTTCCCATTTTAATCAGCTTCAGTATTTTAAAATATCTTGGTTAGCTAAATAAAAGGTTTTTCCTTTGCAATAAATACGCGCGCGCTAAACTACGCATTGTGTCTAGATTTAAATAGCTCCAGTTACAAATAGCATTACTGAATATCAAGGACGTCTTTATATGACTCTATGGGACTCAGAGGTAATCTTTGGATTAACGTTCACTGAACTGGCCAATATTGTGTTAGGAATTATCATTGTTGCAGGCATAATATACTCAATCTTTTGGAAAAAAAGAGAGCCAGAAATAACTTAACAGAGAAAATAAGCGATACATCTTAGCATCTAGCTAGCGCGATTCTGGCATAGTGTTAAGGAGGAATATATTAGTTACGATCATTTTGTTGTTATTACACGAAGATTATGATAGCTTTGGTAATCCTTATTTTATGCCTCCTACATACTTTTTAGCCTACTACGCGAAAGAATAGTGACAATCTTCACGTTATGCTTGATGTCACGTTACATTACTGGTTACAAGCAAATCGAAAGGGGGTGATTGATGTTAGCCTGTTCTCGAAGCTTTCACAACGGTTTAGCACTAAGCTGGTCAAATCGTCTCCTCATAGAATTGTGTTAGTGACCGCTCCTTCATCAATTGTTCCATTCTACAGTTCAACTGCAACTCAGACCAAAACATCGCAAGTACCGACCATTCCCATGCTTCCACTTGGTATAGCATATGTCGCCGCAGCGCTTGAAAAAGCGCACTGGGACGTGAAAGTTGTTGATCTCACGTTCACGATGGAAAATCAACTCGATGTCGTGAAGATAAAAAACGCAATTACTCGTTTACAACCAAAGATCATCGGACTTTCCTCCTTTACTTCCACGATTCTCAGCATCTACAAGATTGCAAATGCCTGTAAACGTGATCGTCCGGACATTCCTATCGTTCTGGGGGGACCTCATGCGACAGCGCTTCCCAATCGGACACTACTAGAATGTCCCGGTCTGGACGCGGTTATTGTTGGTGAAGGCGAATCCTCGTTTCCTCAGTTCGCCGAAGCATGGGTCGCGAACCATCCGCCTCAGCAACTTGCGACCATCCCAGGAGTAGTGATTAAAGATAGAGGGCAGGTTCTGGGGAATTCAAAACCAGTCTACGTCTCCGATCTTAATACGCTACTGTTTCCGGCGCGTCATTTGTTTAATCGCGCACAATACGCAGACGCATCGCATTATTTTGATGCCAAGAGCCCTCCCGTCACTTCAGTCATCACCTCACGTGGATGTCCTCACGCGTGTTTATATTGTGCTCGAGTGAGTAGTGGCTACAAGTTTCGAACCCGTAGCCCTGAGAACATTGTAACGGAATTACGAGATCTGAAAAATCAAGGTTATAACGAGATCCAGATTGTGGATGACGATTTCACGGAGGACCGAAATCATGTCCTCAACTTATGTCAATGCATCAAAAATGATAAACTTAATTTACAATTCAATCTTCTTGGAGGACTGCGGGTCGATAAAGTCGATGAAGAACTCTTAACTCGCATCTATGATGTAGGGGGCTATATGATTCATTTTGGCGCGGAATCTGGCGATGATGCCGTTCTGAAATACAATCGCAAAGGTATTACAGCGAAAGAAATTGTTGATGCGGTACATCTCGCCAAGAAGATTGGATTTTCAGTCATAATCTACATTATTATTGGTCTCCCCGGCAGCTCGCTCGACTCAGAAAAGAAGACGCTGGCCATGATTAATCAATGCGCGCCAGATGGTACACGAGCTTCCGTGTGTACCCCGTATCCCGGATCTCCACTCTGGGAGCAGATGAAGGATCAATTACAGAATATTACGTGGGATCGCTTCAATGAATCGGATATTTCTCACCCAGCGTACATGACGGATCAAGTCAAAACTCAGCTCCAATTTTGGATGGATATGGTGGGAGTAACGATAAGCTAGAGGTGACGCCACATCGTAACCGTGATCGCAGAGGAAAGGATACGCCCGATTTTTCCATTCACAGCATTTGTCGGACAAGAAGCCTTCAAAATCACGCTGCTTCTAAATGCGATTGATCCCCGTATTGGAGGTGTTCTACTAACTGGGCCCAAAGGTACCGGTAAATCGTCAATTATCCGAGCCGTTGCTGAAGTATTTCCGGGACGTCAGGTTGTTCATGACTGCCGTTTTAACTGTGATCCAATAAATCAAGTAAATCTGTGTGATGACTGCCAAACCAAGCTTACAAATCGGTCAACAATGCTTCCAACCAAACACGCACCGGTTCGGGTCATCACATTACCACTCAGTGCAAGTGAAGATCGCGTCATTGGCAGCGTCGATGTTGAAATTGCGTTACTACAGGGGTTAAAAGCACTTCACCCCGGAATTTTAGCGGAAGCCAATCAGAATATCCTGTATATTGATGAAGTCAACCTTCTGCCAGATCACTTAGTGGATATGATCCTAGACACCTCTGCTTCAGGATGGAACGTTATCGAGCGAGAAGGAATATCGGTCAGTCATCCATCCCACTTTGTGCTTATTGGAAGCATGAATCCGGAAGAAGGTGTATTACGACCGCAAATTCTTGATCGGTTTGGTCTCCATGCACATGCAGAACTGATCTGCGATCCGGAACAACGCATTGAAGTCATTAAACGACGAGAACAATTTAACATGGATCCACTTGCTTTCCGAGAACACTATTCAGCACATCAAGCCGCCCTGCGTGTCAAAGTCAAAGCAGCTCGAGATTTGTTACCGCGAGTTCGGACACCCCTGTCAATCATTGAAAGCGTTGCGCAGGTCTGCAGTCAGCTTCAAGTTGACGGGTATCGCCCAGACATTGTCTTACTAAAAGCTGCACGAGCATTTGCTGCGTACCATGCCCGAACCGCTATTCGACCAGAAGATGTCAGAAGTGTTTCAAATTATGTTTTAAGCCATCGAACCCGGGAATCAGGTCAACGACCTCCACCATCGCAGAAAGAGATACAACAGGCTCTGAGGAAGACGCCAATTGGAAAGGAGATCTTGCTCAATAAGTTGGGAGCATTACACCGTGTAGCGCGGCTTCTGCCACTCAATAAATTGAGGGGACTCTCATCACGCATCCTTCTCATGAGTCTTGCAGCACTATTAACCTCAGTTTTCATCATTGGATTCACGCCACAACGTATCATTGAATTCTTTCTTGAAATCTTCACATCTGTTGATCAAGCGTTCAAATTTTTTCTCGTCGTAACATTGGCATTAACTATTCTCACGCTCATTACGCGTAAACCTAGTAAACGACTTCCAACTCCAGTCATTGATTTAGCGAGGATCACCGCTGAAGAAATGTCAGATCGCCGTGGTGTTCACATAGTGAGCAAAGACGCGCCAGACCTGATACGTACGCCCTCAATTGCAGACTCCGCCGAAGACCGTACAATTGATGCAGCGAGTGGCGAAAAAGTTTTTAATAACATTCCGCAACCCGATACTGGCGAAGAATTACGCCGCAGCAAAAACGTCCGAGAAGGAAAAATCCTTCGAGGACGAAGTTATTTAATCGGGAAACGCGCACCCGTGGTGACATCTATGTCGCGAGGGCGATATGTATGGCATGAGCTACCGAAAGAAAAGCCATGGAATATCGCACTTGGACCTACTCTTCGGTCTGCAGCGCCCTATCAACGCACGAGACAACACGAAAACTTGTCTTTGGTGATTAAACCATCAGATATTCGGGTAAAAATGAAAGAATATCGTGCGCCGTTCTCGATTGTTCTTTTAGTCGATCTCAGTTGGTCGATGGTCAGTTCGATCATCAATTTAGGACGAGCGATAACAACACTGCATGACCGCGCCTTTCGCCGGCGAGACAGGGTTGGACTCGTGGTATTCAAGGGTAACGATGCGTTTGTCCTGCAAGAACCAACCACCAACGTAGACCTTGTCGTTAAAAAACTATGGGAAGCAGGAGCCAGTGATTTCACACCTATGGCAACGGGCATGCAAAAAGCATGGAGACTACTCCGACGAGAAAAACAGCGGAATAAGGAATCCATTCTCATGTTAATCGTCGTATCAGATGGTATTGCTAACGTAGCTCTCAAAACCCCTGTCTCGATACGTACTCGAAAAAGATATCAGAGCGAAGCCCAAGCTGATGCGATGGATATAGCGCGATTATTGGCTCGAGAGGAAATCAAAACTATTTTCATTAATACATCTCACAGTCCACTCGAAGCGTCTATCGATGAGATATCCCAAAAAGATGCGTATACGCCGACGCGCTTTCTTATGGAAGTCGCGCAAACAGCACATGGGAGTTATTATGGGTTGGAATTAGCAGCTGAAGAGAAGATTCCGCTCAATTCAAAGAAACGTAAATTAAGCGATTGGCTCGCTAACTGAATAGCAGTAAAACTGGTTGATGGGCCCGGAGTGATTTGAACACTCGGCCAACAGGTTATGAGCCTGTCGCTCTAACCAAACTGAGCTACGGGCCCCACCTTTTAAATTCGGATTCAAGTATTAAACTCTAACGATCATAACTGGCGCCGGCGAATTCGTCGAGCGTAAGGGGCAGCCTTTTCACTCTCGGACTCGAACCGTTTAGGCGGCATAGGCGAAAACCTAGGTCCTTGACCTACGGGTTAACAGCCCGTTGCTCTACCAAACTAAGCCACGCCGGCGCAACCTTATTTGTGAATAGCTGAGAAATATATAGTTTTAGTAATAGCAGCTTATTAGATTTTTTCAGGCAAATATTCTTTAACAACGTAGTCTAAACCATATCGTGAAAAAGCTTCGAGTTCACACTTCTTTTTCTGCTTCAAAAAATGTTTGATTTGTGATCGCCAGGGTTCAATTTGACACCGTGGATCTTTCTGTAGGTCATATAACCGCTTAATATCGATAGGAGTGAGTTTCACGCTTGGAAGCTTGTATTTTCCAATATCAGAACTATAGAGACCCATCCATTGCGCGTCCGGAGTGGTTAACTCTTTAAGATGTGCGGCATTAGCGCTTCCACAGATAATTGTGATGGCAATTGCCATGCCCCAAGGATCACCATCGCAAAACACATACACAGGTAACTGTAATTCGGCATTTAATCGTTTAATGAGGTGTCGAGTGGATCGTGGGGGTTGCCCTGCGGTATGAATCAATACTGCCTTAAATTTCTTAAAAGCCTGTTCCTCGATTAATCGAGTAAACATGGCACCCTTCTCGACAACGATAATTTTATTGGCTTTGGTCTTGACGAGTTCGGCAGTTGTTAACGCGGGGCCAATTGCTAAGCCATCAGGATGCATGGTGAGATTAACTTGCCGCCCTTCATAGTTAGGAACGGTATATTCAATGGTTACATCGCCAAAGATTTGACTTCGTTCTTCAGGAAAGACATGAAAATCTTCGCGTGAATGCTCAAGAACAGACTCAAGATCGGTAATGATATTATCAGATTCGCGTTGATGTTTGAAATTGATGTCGAATGCTTGAGCAGAATAAAACACATCTCGAAGCGTGCTGGTTTTATTTGTGCGACAGAGATCATGAACAAAAGAGGCAGTCCACAACAGTTGGGTGAATGGCCGGACATGTCGAATATTTCGTGAACTTCGTTTCACGCTGTTTTGACCGAGTACGTATTGTTTAGCGTGATCATCATAGTGGATATTGGTGGTGGATCGACTTGGGATGTCTACCGCGGGAAAATCCTTGTGCACCAGAGTTTTGTAAAACCCTTGACCTAACGATGTAAGGGCTTGTAGGGTTTGTTTTTTCCGGGTTTTGATTACTTGTTTACGTCGAGGCATCGTCATCAAACTTCCGTAAGCTCGTTAATAACGGGTTAACATCAGGTATTTTTCGTCGTCCCGATAGTTGCGTGGAAAACTTGGCTATTTTCGGGAGGTAACGTGAAAAGACATTGATTCGCCGTTTTTCAGTTTCGATGCTGATCTTTCGAGAAAGAAAGTGAGATAGGCGACGAGCGATACTATTAATGCCATTACGAATTTCCCGTTCAATCTCGGGTCGATCGGCAATGTACTCTTTCCCAACAGTTTTGTATGGAACTTTGGTTGAGCAGACATGGACAAGAAATGCAATAGGCATGTCAGGTCGGATTTTATAGCGACTCCAATCTTTCTTTTCGTTGATAATTTTTCGGGAGACATCACTTGCTTCGTCATATAACAGAGGAATTTTATTGGCAAATCGATATAAGGAAAATCCTGAAGATGAAGGGATTTTACCGCCATAGGCAACACCGATCTCGATAATAAATGGAAAACCAGAGTATGCTGAAGGACCTCGCTGTTCAATATAGATAAATTCGGGATTAAGTTCCTTTTGGATTCCTGCGGTCAAGAGATCATTGCCTAAGGGAGAAAGACATGAGGCATCAGGAGGTAAAAAGTTGGGGTATTGCTGCATGGTTTGAACTAATTGGACGATATGGGATGATGTTAATTTTTGGGGATCAAGATTCGGATCGAGTTTCGCAAATCTAAGATAATTTTGAGCTGTCTTCTTACCGACGCGGTGAAAATGTTCACTCATGAATGTTGCAAGGTTACGGCAACGAGAAATTTTGATGATGCGTCGTATGGTTTCGACATCACAACCGTAGGGATGGGGAAGAACCTCTTGGGGGGGTCTCGGCATCTGGGTAGTAACCCTATCAAATTTATAGAGTCGTCCTTTAGGATCAACAAATGTTATTTCTGCATAGGGATTGACCATGGCAGTTTGTTTGAGATATTCGAGAATTTT